>CAIXHI010000476.1 GCA_903919215.1 uncultured Acidimicrobiaceae bacterium | reverse complement strand
CGCTCATTGTGGCGCGAAAACAGTGTAGATAGGTCGCACCCGCGGGTCTTGCGTGCGTTCACACGATGAACGAAAGGAAGTGCCATGCCATCCACCATCACCGTCGCCGACCAGTCCGTGGTGATCGTCGACGTCGACACGCCCAACGCGGTGTCCGGCCGACAGTGCCCCGTGTGCCGCAGCTGGGAGACCTCCCGCCACGTCGAAGGTTTCCGCATCTGGTTCACCTGCGACCGCTGCCACGCAGTGTTCTCCTGAGCTCGTCACAACGCCTCGGTCACGTTGCGGCCGGTCCGGTGCGTTCGAGAGACGCAATGATTGATGAACTCACCCGCACGACCCGCCCACTCGACCCCGCCGCCTGGTGGCGCCGCACCTGCTGGATCCCCGGCACCCGCATCGCCCTCTCCGGCGATCTGCCGACGAACCCCACAGCCAGGCACATGCACCTCGAACGGTGGGTCGCCGACGGCATCGACCACATCATCGACGTGCGCATCGAGCACAGCGACGAACTGGCCGTGGCCGCACTGCAACCGCAGGTCCAGTACCACTGGCTCGGGGTCGACGACGATGGCGGCGATCAGCCCGACGAATGGTTCGCCGCCGGAGTGGACGCAGCCCTCGAAGCGATGGGCGACCCGACCTCGCACGTGATGGTGCACTGCCACATGGGTGTCAACCGTGGCCCGAGCATGGGCCTTGCCATTCTGCTGGCCATGGGCTGGGAGCCGCTCGAGGCACTCGACTCCATCCGCAGGGTGCGCCCGATCGCCGGCCTGCTCTACGCCGAACAGGCCCTCGACTGGTGGCACCGCACCAACCTGATCCCCAACCACTCGGCCGCCGAAGAGTTGACCCGAGTGCGCCAGTGGCTGGCCGACAACACCGCCGACACCGACTGGATCATCAGCCGCATCTGGCAATCTGGTGCCGCGTGAACGACGTCGAGTTCCTGGAGGACTGACCATGGGTTTCAGTTATCGCAAGCGAGTCCGCACGGGGAAGAACTCGTGGCTCAACATCTCTAAACGCGGCGTCAGCACCACGTTTCGCAGTGGCCCGTTCTCGATCAACTCCCGCGGCCGCACCAGCGTTCGCCTGGGCAAAGGCATGTCATACCGCGGCGGCTGCGTGACAGTGCTGATCGTGCCCATCGCCGCCACCATCCTGCTGTTGCGCTGACGACATGCGTGGCAAGGGCAGCACGTACCGCAACTACCCGATTCACGGGGATTCGCTCGCGTCCATTCGAGAGGGCTTTGCCGAGCTAGCGATGCCTCGTGAGCGTTGGGACGAGGCGTACAAACTCCTCAGCGAGGTGCTTGAGACGAACCAAGTGTCGGTGTTCCGTTGGTACAAGACGGCGGGCACCAACGAGCTGTCCTGTTACTGGGACGACGCTTCGGTCAACATGGTGTGGGTCACCGCAGGCGATGTGCACATCGCCGCTGACACGCCCCGACCGTCACGGCCGACCACCTGGCAGAAGGCCGGTGGCAGCTACGTCGGATGGCTCCTCCCGGGGGCACACGCTGGAACCGGTGGCGGGCTCCGGGAACCTGAGATTGCCGGGGTGCTGTGTCCTGAAACCTTCGTGCGCAACCCACTAGGCACCCTGTGCCCCACCTGCGAGGTCATTCACGGTTGAAGCAGTTGTGCGCGGCGTCTCGTGAGTTGGGCCGGCCGCGCTGACGCGTCACGCCGCTCGCTGTTTCGTGCGTTCTACATCTGGATCGAGCGTGAGGAGCGGGCGTGCTGGCAGACCAGATGTTGAACAAGTTGGCGGAGTGTGATGACGGTGGCGTGTTGATGCTGGCAGCCACCGAAGCGGGCTGCGGCGCATACGGCCGCCTGATCTTCGACCCATGGTCGTCGATCGAGGTGCGCATGTTCGGCTGGCCTCGCCTGACGCCCGGTCACGCAGACGAGGACACCGCTTCGGTCGCGGCGATGCTGCGACTCGGCTTCGTGTACGACGGCACCGACTGGGTGTGGGAACGACCGTTCCTCGCCGCACTCCTGCCGGTGGCCGCACACGCTGCCGGGCGGGCGTTGGCTGAAGCCTGGACCGTCACCGACGGCGACTGGACCGAATGCCTCTTTGCCTTCCATCTGCTCCCACGAGAGCACGTCATCGAGATTGCCGACGGAAAGCGTTGCGAACGCTGCGCCGACAGTTGCGCCCAGGTCCATGACGGCGACCAATGACCAACATGCCGCACGCATCGGGCGCGATCGTGCGTTCTGTCTGACATGAGCGGCCCAACGAACGATCTCCCTGCGATTCGCGTAGGCCTCGACGACTGCCCGGTCTGTCGGCAACTGCGCCTAGAGGGGCCCGACGAACGCACCTACGTCGTCGCCCCCTCGGACGGCGGCGGCTGGACGCTCTGGTCCGGGGCGCTCCTGCGGCTGTTCCGGCGAATCGGCTCGCAGCCCACGCAGGCAGTGATCATCGATCAGCCGATGCTGTTCGACCGGTATGTGCAGGTGCTGGTCGGCCACGGCATCGCCCACGCCGAGGCGAGCAGCAACGTCTATCTCGCCGGTGCATCGAAGCTGTCAGCCGACGCGGAGCAGACGCTCGCCAAGCTCGGCTGGCGCGCACCCGAGGCTGATCATGATGACCCGGACGAGATGCCGGCCAACTGGTACGTGTCGTCCATCCGAGGCGACTGGCAGTACCTGGTGGAGTTGTTGGTGGCCACGATGGGCCTGCTCGGTTTCGACGAGCACCTCCCGATCCAGGTGCGCACCTTCGCCGCCGAGAACCCCTGCCGCGCCTGCTCGTGGCCGGACGAGCCGTGAGCTGCGCGTCGCGTTGAACGACGGCGGTCGGCGGACACCGCAATGACCCATGTCGAACATCACGTAAGCACGGGACAACTGTTCGATATCTGCTGGCCTGCCCGAGTGGACTTCGTGCACCCCGTTGCTGTGTCGATCCCCGCCAGGTTGAGCGCTCAGGTCAATGCGTAGGCGTTGACGACTTGGCGTTCGTAGAGCAGGTCGGCCTCGCGCCGTGTGAGCTCGGCAACAGCGACGGCGTCGTCCCATTGGGTCCGGATGATGTGCACCTGACGGTCGAACATGTCGGCAGCCTCGGCGGGCGTCACGCCGTAGTCGGCTGCGGCCGCGATGATGGTCGAGCGGTTGCTGGCGCGGGTTCCTTGCACCATCGGCGACGCAGCGCGGCCGATGTCCATCGCCTGGTTCGCTTCCCGAGCTGTCCGCAGCTGTGGGCACAGGTCGTAGGCCGGGGTGAGTTCCACGTGCTGGCCGTCCCAGAACACGGCATGGTTGCGGGCCTGGTCGTCGGTGTTGCCGATGAGGATGTTGAGGATGATTCGCTCGAGCAGCGCGCGCCCAAGGCCGCCGGCTCCCGGTGCCGCGAGCTGGTGAAGTGTGTCGAGTAGTTCGGGGTAGCTCGACCAGCGGGCGCCGAGGAAGTCGGAGAAGCCGAGCAGGGTCAGCGCCGACACGATCATGCGTCGGGTCTTGTCGCCGGGCCGGTCGAATCGTTCGACGAGCAGGACATCGCGGCCCAACGATCGAACGATTTCGGTGTGGGGCACGGGGATCCCGACACGGCGGGCGAGTTCCATGCCGACCGCCTCGGCTTTCACGATCGGGTACGGGTCGGTCGAGAGCGACAGTTTGGCGATGTACTCGCGGCCGTCGTCGCCGGCGACGATCACTTTCGGTCGTGCGCCACCGACGGCGGTGCCTTGCGTGAGCGCTACCGCGAGTTCGGCTGTCAGCGTGCCGTCCTCCAATGCCTGGGCGGCCTGGTGCAGTTCGTCGAGCGTCGCAGTGGTCTGTCGGGGGACGTAGGTGGTGTGGCTGGTCTGGAAGTCCAACGCACCGATCCGGTTGGAGCCCGACTCCAGCAGGTAGGTCAGGTCATCGACATCGACGCCGCCCGTGGTGGGCCCGCGCCTGGCGAACAGGCGGTTGTCGATGACGCGCTGACCCCATGAGTCCGGGCTGCCGTCGCGCAAGCACCCGGCCATCGACCGTTCCTCGCCGGGTTCCTGCCAGCCTCCCTCGAGTGGCAGTTCGGGCGTGTACAGGCTGATTGCGTCGGGACGCTCGAGATACGCAGGGCTGTACGCGAAATCGAAGGGTCCGCCACCCTGTGCGGATCGGGAACGCACCGTCTGGCGCTTCCTGAGCTCGAGCGCACCTGCGAACACCGGCCCGGTGTGCCCGGGAAGCCACACCCAGACGTACGCCCTGCGGGGCCCGTCAGAAGTCGATGCCATCGAACCGGTCCCTCCTCGTCTGGCGCACCCTGCTGGGGAGCAGTGCGAGCGTGTCCTCGCCGCGCCGGCGCGCTTCGGCCAGTGCCTGCGAATCGAGCCCGAACAGGTTCACGCCGAGGAGGAACGCGGCGTTGAACACCGTGCCGATCGTGACGGTCGGCGAGCCGTGTTCGATGGCCCGTACCGTGCGAGGGTCGACGCCCAACCGGCCGGCGGTGTCGATGACTGTCCATCCCTTGTCCAGGCGAGCCTCGTGGAGTTGCTGCCCGAGGACGGCGAGCGCGTCGGCGCTCGGGCGGGTGAGTGTGATCATGCGCTTGGCCATAACGTCCACCTCCGACGACGCAGTGTAGTGCGTTACAACGCAGATTAGAGCTGTAATAGACGTTCTATTGCGCAGCGGAGCGCATCGTGCGGCGCCAAGGTCGTTAAGCAACGCGGCTCGTCAGGCCCAGTTAGACCCATCCCCGTCGGGCCAACATCCCGATGGGGCGCGTGTGAACCGGGCCGCCCTGAACACCTTCGTCCCCGCCAGAACCAGCAGCTCCTCCCGGCAGCTGGAGCGGCGCTGCTGGCCGCATAACTCAGGTCGGGTCGACGGCATCCCAGGGGATCGTGCCCGACAGCCAGTGCGTGACCTTCTCGTCTTGGTCGTTGCTGGCCAGGTGGCGCGGCGGTGTGGCGAAGGTGGCGTAGGGCTGGCAGCGCAGGACGACACGGTCCTCATCCTTGGCCATCTGCTCGAGGAACGGGCGGGCCTCCTCGCCCAGCGGCTGACCGGACATGCGCCCGGCGACGGCCATCATCACATCGACGACCAGCGCGGGTTCGCGCTCCACCACGGCGTCGCAGTACACCTGCAGATAGCCGACGGGCCACTGCTCGTCGAGCACCAACACGCTGACCTTGCGCAGACGCTCGACCGCCTTGGCCTTCGCGCGGGTGGCCATGGTGGCGATGAGCAGCTCACCGGTGTCGGTGGGGATGTAGTAGACGACCGACTGGGCCGGCCCGTCGTTCCGTCGGGCATAGCCGAGCACACAGGTGCGGTGCGTGTTGACGAACAGCCGGCGCTCGGACGGCAGCATGTCGCGGTCGGTCGGCAGGCGAAACGGCTCGGCCGACAGTGGCAGCAGGGTCATGGCGCGGATCTCATTTCGTGGTCGTGGTGACGTGGGGGCCGAACAGCAGCAAACACACTGCGTCGGCGTGGGCCTGGATGACGGCGTCGTCCGTGGGGTCGAGCGAGGTGAGGCGACGGCACTCGGGGCCGTGCACGAACATCGTCGGGCCGGCGCCGGTGATGATGTAGTAGAGGTGTTCCACCGGGATGTCGGGCACCGCGCCGGCCTTCACCAACGTGCCCATGATCTGCGCCGTGCGCTCGTAGACCGGGCGTACGTGGCGGTCGACCAGGTAGTCCATGCGCGGGCCGTCGGCCTTGGACTCCTGGGTGATCATCCGGTGCAGTTGCGGGCGGCGGGCGGAGAAGCAGATGAACTCGCGGATCACGGCCTTCGCTCCGGCGACGTCGCCATCGGCGACCACTTCGGCGGTCCGCACGTCGAGCGCCTGGGTCATCTCCGCGAACAGCTGGTCGACCGCGGCGCGCCACAGGTCGTCCTTCGAGCGAAAGTGGTAGTTGAGCAGCGGCTGCGCCACACCGGCCCGCGCCGCTAGCTCGCGGGTGGACGCACCCTCGAACGAGCGCTCCGAGAACAGGTCGATCGCCGCGGCGACGATCCGCTCGCGGGTGGGATCGGACGACGCCCGGTGCACCCGCTCGCGTCCGTGGCGGGCCGTCTGCTGGATCACCCTGCCATTGAAGCACGAAGACTGGACAAGAGTCTGATCAATTGATAAAACAATCTTGTTGCGGCGCACTGGGCGCCCATGGGGTGTCTGAGATGAGGGGTGCCTGACATGAAGTTCGCCAACCACAGCGGCCGCGCCGCGATCGTGCTCGCCGACCAAATCGCCGATGTGTACACCGTCTCCGACGGACGCTTTGGGCCCGACCCGATGGCGGTCCTTGCCGACTGGCCGGCGTTCGTCGAGTTCGCCGCCGGTGTCACCACCGGCACCGCTCCACTCGTGGAGCGCGAGCTGCGCAACCCGGTCCCGATGCCCGCCCAGGTGTTCGCCATCGGTCTGAACTACCGGAGCCATGCCGAGGAGTCGGGCATGAAACTGCCGTCCGTACCGGCGACGTTCACCAAGTTCCCGACCTCGCTCGCCGGCCCGTTCGACGACGTGGAGATCGTCGGCACGACCGTCGACTGGGAAGTGGAGTTGGTGGTGGTGATCGGCACCCGCGCCGACCGCGTGTCCGTCGACGACGCGTGGGCGCATGTCGCCGGGTTGGCCGTCGGGCAGGACATCTCCGACCGCACGCTGCAGGTGGCCGCCGGCGCCCAGTTCTCGCTCGGCAAGTCGCGGCGCGGCTACGGGCCGATCGGCCCCTGGCTGGTCACCCCCGACGAACTGCCCAACCCCGACGACCTCGCGCTCGGGTGCTCGGTGTCGGGCGAGAGCATGCAGGACTCGCGCACGTCCGACCTGATCTTCAACGTGTCGCAGTTGATCGCCGAGCTGTCGGCGGTGCTGCCCATGCTGCCCGGCGACGTGATCTTCACCGGCACACCATCGGGGGTCGGCGGCGCCCGCAAGCCGCAGCGCTTCCTGCGCCCCGGCGATGTCCTCGAGTCGTCGATCGAGGGCATCGGCACCATCCGCAACCACTGTCGCTGACCCAGCACCGCACATCACATCACTCACCCAACGCCCGCGAGGTACTCCATGTTCGGCCAACTCGAGATCGCCTATCTTGGCGTCGAAATCCCCGACCCGTCGTCGCTCGACTCGTTCTTCACTGACATCGTCGGGCTCGTGCCCGGCGCACCCGGTGCCGACGGCACGCGCACCTGGCGCAACGACGACAAGGCGCAGCGGCTGATCGTCAGCGCCGGCCCGGCCAACGACGCCGTGCTGGTGGGCGTGGAAGCCGTCGACGAGGCTGCGTTCGAGCAGGCCGTCGCTGGTCTCGCCGCGACCGGGTTCGCCACCACCGAAGGCACCGCCGCCGACCTCGCCGCCCGCCACGTGCAACGGCTCGCCCGCGTCGATGCGCCGTGGGGTATGACGCTGGAAGTGGTGCTCGGGCTGCAGCGGGCGGAGCAACCGTTCGCCTCGCCGCTGGTGCCGGGCGGGTTCTACACGCACGGAGTCGGGTTCGGTCACATCGCGCTCGCCACCAACGCGTTCGACGAGGCCGTTCACCTCCTTGTCGACGGGCTCGGCTTTCGCCAGTCGGACTGGATCGAGCTGCCGATGGGGCCCGACCTCACCATCAAGGTCGCGTTCTTGCATGCCAACGGGCGGCACCACACCTTCGCCTTTGTGCGCGCGCCGTTCGAGATGCCCCAGCGACTGCACCACGTGATGCTGGAGGTGAACCAGCGCGACGACGTCGGCATGGCCTTCGACCGCGCCTGGGCCAGCTCGCTACCAATCCCCAACGGCCTCGGGGTGCACGACAACGACCGCATGTTCAGCTTCTACGTCGCCAGCCCCGCCGGCTTCGCCGTCGAGATCGGGCACGGGGCGCGCACCGTCACCGAGGACTGGGACGACAACCGCCCATACGACCGAGCCTCGGTGTGGGGCCACCAACCTCTCCGCATGGGCTGAACGATGAGCGCTACCGATGTCATCGTCGTGGGCGCCGGCCCGACCGGTTTGATCACCGCGATCCAGCTTGCGCAACGCGGGCACAGCGTGCGGGTGCTGGAGAAGTGGTCCGCCCCGTACCCGTTGCCGCGGGCCGTCCACTTCGACGCGGAGATCGGCCGCGTCCTGCAGTCGTGCGGCATCGGCGACGAACTACGCACGATGATCGAACCTGCCGACGTGTACGAGTGGCGCAACGCCACCGGCACCACCCTGCTGCGCTTCGGATTGGTCGGCGACGCGCCATCCGGCTGGCCGCTGTCGTCGATGTTCTGCCAGCCCGAGTTGGAGGCGCTGCTCGAGCGCCGCGCCCGTTCGCTGCCCGGGCTGGAGTTGGTGCGCGGTGTGGAGGCGAGCAGCATCGAGCAGCACACAGACCATGTCGTGGTGGCAACGACGGACGGTGCCGAGCACTCGGCTCGCTACGTCGTCGGCGCCGACGGGGCGCGCAGCACGGTGCGCGGCCTGCTGGGCATCGAGCTGATCGACCTCGGCTACTTCTACGACTGGTTCGTCGTCGACCTGATCCCCAACGAGCCACGGGTCTACGACCCGGTCAACCTGCAGGTGTGCGACCCCGCTCGCCCGACAACAGCGGTGTCCGGTGGACCCGGGCGGCGCCGCTGGGAGTTCATGCTCCTGCCCGGCGAAGACCCGGCGACGTTCTGCACCGAGGAGCGGGCATGGGCGCTGCTCGCGCCCTGGGACATCGCTCCGGACAACTCGCGTCTGGAGCGTTTCGCCATCTATCGCTTCCACGCGCGGTACGCGCCGACGTGGCACGAGGGTCGCGTGTTTCTCGCTGGCGACGCGGCACACCAGACGCCACCGTTCGCCGGCCAAGGCCTCTGCGCCGGAGCACGCGACGCCGTCAACCTGGCATGGAAGCTCGACCTCGTGCTCGCCGGCGCGGCGAGCGAGTCGTTGCTGGAGGCCTACGACGCCGAGCGCATCGCGCCCGCCCGCCAGGTGCTCGAGTTCGCGATGGACCTTGGCATGGTGATCTGTGTGCCCGACCCGCAGGAGGCCGCTGCCCGCGACGCCGCGATGGCGGCGATGGTCACCGACGAACTGTCTCCGGTGCCGCCGTTCCCGGCCGCGACCGAAGGCGTCTTCGCGACCGATACTCCACATGCCGGTCGATTGTCGGTGCAGGGCATCGTCGACGGCCGCCCGTTCGACGACGTACACGGCGCCGGTTTCCGGCTGGTCACCGTCGGCACCGACGCGGTCGCGCCCGAGGCCGCCGAGTGGTTCGAGTCGATCGGCGGACGGATCGTCGCCCTCCCCGACCCCGACCCCCGCCACGCGGCCTGGTTCGCCGATGCCAGCGTCACCTGGGCGCTGCACCGCCCCGACTTCCTCGTCTACGGCACCGCCGCCGACGCGGCCGGAGCGACCGCACTGGTGACCCGCCTGCGCCAGCACCTGCGCGCCTGACGGGTCGCCTCGTTCGTGACTCCGACCCCGATCTGCTTGATCGACTGTTCGACGACTATCTGGGAACCATCGGCGCTGCCTCCCCGGAGATGGCCCGGTTCCTCTTCGGCCACGTGGCGGTCGAGGTGTTCGACCGAATCTCCTCGGGCCGACGATCCGACCCGCGGCAGTTCAGTCGGCTGGTTGAAGTCGAGTTCGCGAACGAGGCCGTCGGAGAACGCGACGCACAGCAGCCGCCCACCAAGGTGCT
>CAIXHI010000475.1 GCA_903919215.1 uncultured Acidimicrobiaceae bacterium | reverse complement strand
CGGGTTCGAGAACTTCGAGCACTACCGGCTCCGCGTCCTACTCCGCGCCGGCAAACCAACCTGGCCGAACAAGCCCACCCCACCCATCCTCAGAACCAGCCGTCCCCACGCTCACGCGTAGAGCCGCATTGGCCGGGTGTGTACTCTGGGACGTGTACGTTCCCCAACCTGGCCAGCGTGACGTGGGTCCCCGACCATATATCGATTGCGCAGTGGAACAACCTGCCGGGCGTATACCAGGTGTCCTCCTGCTTGTCGGCAGGCTCATGGTCGTTCAACCAGCGAAGCCATCAGTATCGGGCGGCTCATTCCGAGACATGGGGAGGCGTGGCTGTGAGTATCGATTCGTCCTGCTACGACGAGCGGGTTGCTGGCGCACATGTTCACTCGGTCAATACGTCATGCCTGAACTAAGGAGAAGGTTCCTTATGCCGAAACGATTGTCATCTTCCATGATTGCCGCTGCCTTCGCCGTCGTCGTCGCAGCGTGTGGCACGGCAAATTCCAGCACCGTAGCGGGTAGCACGGGTGACGTCGTCGCATCCAGCCCGACAGCGTCGCCTGAAACCACATCCGTGACTGAACCATCGAGTTCGTTGGTTCCTGTGAACATTTCGTGCGCCACCGGCTCGACAACGCCGGAAACGGCCGGCTTGGCCGGGGAGTCCGACGGCAAGGCTCTCTCGATGGTGACAGGTAAGGATGCAGATGCAAGGCTGCGACTGAGTCTTGCATCCGCCGAGAAGACCCTTGCGCAGCCACTTGACCGTTACTGGGCACAGTCTTGGAAGGGCGGATCGCTTGTCATCGCGTCACGATCCGGATCCATGATGACCGTCGATGGCGTACTGGTTCCAGAGGCTCCAACGGGCGCCGCCCGTAATATCCCGCTGGCAGGTCCATTTGCGGTCTCCGACTTGGGAGCGGTTGTCGTCGTTGGGGGCCCGACCATGGCGCTGATGGAAATCTCGGCCGATCTTGGTGTCTCCTGGTCAGAACTAACCCTTGCGACCCCCACGAACGACAGCTGGTGGGAATTCGGACGTCCGGCGGCAATCCAGGGTGGTGGCTTCGTTGTGCCTGCGGCCCTCGCGACCCCCAGCAGCGATCGCGCTCATATCAGTCGCCAGGCCTTCTTAGCGTCGATCGATGGTCAAGGGAATCTGACCCAGAAGCCGGCGCCGTTAGCGATGGAGCCAATCCAGGACCAGTCGCTGTCACTGGCGGCCAGTGGCTCAGGACGAGTGGTCGCAACATGGGCGCAAGCGGGCCAACTGCGTCTCTTCGCTTCAGACGGTGGCATTGTGGCTTCGGCGCCGATTGACAAGGTCACTGTCGTCGATCTGATCTTTGGTGATGGTGGAATCCACTTCCTGACTGCGCAGACTGAAGCACTGCACGAACAGCTGACCGACTGCCTTATTCACTGAGAGAGCAACATCGATTCGAGGATGGCCCACTTCGGTGTGTTCAAACGTTGCCCGTAGAGTTCCGCCACCCGATCTCGTATGAGGTCACGCACAGCCCGAACCCGCTGCGGTTCGGGCTGTTGCCGTTGTCAGGCGAGCGTCACTTGCACTCGGTGCCGTTCTTGGGAGCGTTCTTCACCGGGTCGACGAGGTACTGCTCGATCACATCGGACGAACACTGGTTCACGCCGTAGCCGGTGTGCTGGTTGGCGGTGACGATCACCAGGCGGCCGTCCTGTAACGCCGCCGCCATTGCCTTCGTGCTGCTGAGCGGTGTGGCCGGGTCGCCGGTGGTGCCCATCACCAGGATCGGCCCAGCGCCTTTGCCGGTGATAGCGACACGAGGGTCGCTGCTCTTGGGGAAGAACGTGCAGAAGTACGAGCCGGTGGTGCCCGGTGCCAACCGCGGGGCGACGTTCAACACGTCGGTCACCGTCGCGTCCTCCTCGGCCACCGTGAGACGCTCGCTGTCGTCCATGCAGAAGATGGTCTGGAACGCTTCGAGTTCGTTCGAGTACGAGCCGTCGGCGGTGCGTTGGTAGTACATGTCGTACAGGTTCAACAGCCCGCTGCCGTCGCCCTTCTGCGCCGACGCCAGCGCATCGGACAGGATCGGCCACAGCGAGTCGCTGTACATCGCCTGACTGGCGGCTGTGACCGCTACCTGCAGGTTGACGTCGGGTCGTCCTTCCGCAGACGGGATCGGCTTCGTATCCAACTGCTTCATCAACGCGTCGAACGCACCTTCGGCATCGCCGTCGTTGTGGAACGCGCACTCCTTGTCGGCGCTGCAGTCCGCAAGGTACGAGCTGAAGGTGTCCTCGAAGCCCTGCATCTGCTGCAGGCCGCTTTCGATGTAGCTGGCGTTCGGGTCGGCGGCGCCGTCGAGCACTGCGGCTCGCACAGTGTCGGGGAACAACGTGGCCCAGGCGGCACCCAACTCGCTGCCGTAGCTGAACCCGAAGTAGCTGATCGTGTCCTCGCCCAGCGCCCGGCGGATGGCGTCCATGTCGCGAGCCGAGTTGTTGGTGCCGATGTAGTCGATGATGTCGGCGTTGCTCTTCACGCACTCAGCGGCGAACTCCTTGGCCAGATCGACCATGTACTGGCGCTCGGCCGACGTGTCAGGTGTGATGTCGGAGCTGGCGTAGAAGTGGTCGTAGTCGGCCGTGCAGTCGATGGCCGGTGTGCTGAGGCCGGTGCCGCGCGGATCCCAGCCGATGATGTCGAAGTGATCGAGGATCGACTGGCCGTAGATCGCATCGGCGCTGACGGCGAAGTCGGACCCACCGAAACCAGGACCTCCGGGGTTCACCAGCAGACTGCCGATGCGCATCGAGGGGTCGGCGAGGTGGCGGGCGAGGTACAGGTCGAACGTGCCCTTCGACGGGTCGGAGTAGTCGCGCGGCACCTGCAGATACCCGGTCTCGACTCGATCGTTGTCGCCCGACGGCGTCCAATCGAACCCGGAGCTGCCGACGGTGGTGTCGTCAGTGGTGCCGTCAGCGCTGGTGGTGCTACCGCTGGCGCCGCCGGTGACGTTGTGCACGCCGCTGTCGGTGCAGGAGGTGGCGAACGCGGTGAGCACGACGACTGCCGCGATGAGGGATCGACGCATATCCCCGAGACTAGGGCCGTCGGCTCGCAACGTCACGCCGTGCAATCGACCTCGGCAGGCAGCGGTGTGGTCGGGCTCAGCAGGTAGTTGTCGACCGCGTCGTCGACACACGAGTTCACGCCGTATCCGGTGTGCTGGTCGGCCCTCACCACGATGAGGTGGCCATCCTCCAGAGCGCGGGCCATGTTGCGCGAACTCTGCAGCGGGGTCGCCGGGTCGCCGGTGGTACCCACCACCACGATCGGGCCGGCGCCATTGCCGGTGATTCTGATGCTGCCCGGCGACTTCACCGGCCACACCGAACAGAATGTGAGTTCGGCCATCCAGCTGCGACCCAACCGCGGGGCGGCGGCGGCGAACTCGGCCTCGTGTGAGTACAGGTCGTCGGGGCCAGTGCTGCCCGGGTCGTCGAGACAGGAAATTGCGAAGTACGCCTCCAACGAGTTGTCCCAGCCGCCGTCGGCGTAGCTGTAGTACTCGTCGTACAGATCGAGCACGGCCTGGCCCTTGCCGGCTTGTAGATCGGCCAACGCCTCCTCCAACTGCGGCCACGACGCCTGGTCGTACATCGCCTCGCTGACCGCCGTCAACAGCACGCCCTGTGTCACGGGCGTGCGGTCGGCAGTCACGGCCACCGGGTGCGCGTCGATCGATGCGCTCAACGTGTCGAATGCCGCCGCCGCCCTGCCGCCGTTGTGGAACGCACACGCGGCCGAGGCGCTGCACTGCGCGAGGAACTGATCGAACGCCGCCTCGAACCCCGCGGCCTGCTGAATGTTCTGGTGCAGGTAGTCCACCGTCGGGTCGACTGCACCGTCGAGCACGGCGGCGCGCACAGTGTCGGGGAACAGCGTCGCCCAGGTGGCGCCCAACTCGCTGCCGTAGCTGAAGCCGAAGTAGCTGATCGTGTCCTCGCCCAACGCGGCGCGAATGGAGTCCATGTCGTGTGCGGAGTGCTCGGTGCTGAGGAACTGCAGCAGTCCCGAGTTCTTGGCCGCGCACGCTGCACCGAAGTCGTTCCCCGCTTGGATCAATTGCTGGCGCTCCTGAGCGTTGTCGGGCGACGAGTCGAGCGCGAAGTAGGGGTCGTAGTCGTCGATGCAGTCGACAGCAGGTTCGCTCTTCCCTGTGCCGCGCGGATCCCAGGCGACGATGTCGAACCGATCGACGAGCGATTGGCCATAGATGTCCACGGCGCTGTACGCCAAGCTCGTGCCGCCGAAGCCGGGGCCACCCGGGTTCACCAACAAGGTGCCGATGCGTGTGGCCGGGTTGGTCGCCTTGTGGCGGGCGACGGCGAGGGTGATCTGCGCCCCGTCGGGCTGGGCCTGGTCGAGTGGCACGGTCAGGGAGCCCTGTTCCGTGCCGTCACCGTTGTCGACCCATCTGAACGCGCTCCCGTCCGAAGCCGACAAGGTGTCCGTCGGACCAGACGGGTCGGTGGTTGCGTCTGCGGTATGCAGCGGCACACCGTCGATCGTGCCGCGGTCGCTGCGGCCGTGGTTGACCCCTTCATCGATCCCGTCACCGCACGCAGCGAGCGCGAGACACACGGCTGCGAGGGGGAGGAGGCGGCGCATCGGTACATCGTAGAAGTAGGCGACGCCTCCGTATCCTCGTCCCATGCGTATGGGACCCCACATGTTGATGCCCGGTGACGCCGCTGCGGTGAAGGGTAAGAAGCTGCAAGGCCACGCGCTGCGCCGCGCGTGGCGCTTCGCCGACCCGTACCGCTCGACGATCGTGCTGTTCCTTGTCGCGATTGTCGTCGCTGCCCTGATCGAGTTGGTTGCACCGTTCGCGTTCCGCACCATCATCGACACGGCGATCCCCGACAAGAACCGTTCGCTCATCACGATCCTCGCCGGTGTGGTGGTGGCAGCTTCCGTGCTCGACGCCGGTCTGGCCATCGTGCAGCGCTGGTGCAGCGCGCGCATCGGTGAAGGGCTGATCTACGACCTGCGCGTGGCGCTGTTCGCCAAGGTGCAGCGCATGCCCATCGCGTTCTTCACCCGCACGCAGACCGGTGCACTCACCAGTCGTCTGAACAACGACGTCGTCGGCGCGCAGACCGCAGTCACCAGCACGCTCGGCAGTGTCGTCAGCAACATCGTCGTGCTCGCCACCACACTTACCGCGATGGCGTTGCTGGAGTGGCGCCTCACCCTGCTGGCCCTCGTGCTGCTGCCAGTGTTCATCATCCCCGCCAAGCGAGTTGGCCGACAGCTGCAGTCCATCCAACGCGAGAACATGGCGACCAACGCCGAGATGAACTCACAGATGGCCGAACGGTTCAACGTCTCGGGCGCATTGCTGGTGAAGCTGTTCGGCCGTCAGCGCGACGAGGTGACGATGTTCTCCGGACGCGCCGGCAAGGTGCGCGACACCGGTATTCATTCGGCGATGGTCGGCCGCGTGTTCTTCGTCGCCCTCGGTCTGGTGGGCGCGTTGGGTGCCGCTGCCATCTACGGCGTCGGTGCACACCTCGTCGTCAGCGGCAATATCAAGACCGGCACGCTCGTCGCCCTCGCGACACTGGTCACCCGCGTGTACCAACCGCTCACCGGTCTCACCAACGCTCGTGTCGACCTGATGACCGCGATGGTCAGCTTCGAGCGGGTGTTCGAAGTACTCGACGCACCGGAGGCGATCACCGACCGACCCGGAGCAATCGACCTCGTCGAGCCGAAGGGTCGGGTGGAACTGCGCGATGTGTGGTTCCGCTACCCGCCGGCTTCGTCAGTCACCGTCAAGTCACTGGAAGCGCCGTCGGCGTTCACTGCGGCGGACCCCGACTACGACGTGCTGCAGGGTGTGTCGCTCACCATCGAACCCGGCGAGACCGTCGCCCTGGTCGGCGCATCGGGTTCCGGCAAGACCACGCTCTCGGGCCTGGTGCCGAGGTTGTACGACGTCACCGGTGGCGCGCTGTTGATCGATGGTCACGATGTGCGCGACCTCACCCAGCACTCGCTGCGGGACGCCATCGGTGTGGTCAGCCAAGACCCGCACCTGTTCCACGAATCGATCGGCGCCAACCTGCGCTACGCCAAACCCGATGCCACCGGCGCCGAGCTCGACGAAGCCTGCCGTGGCGCCCGCATTCTCGACACCATCCGTTCGCTGCCTGACGGCTACGAGACGTTGGTGGGGGAGCGCGGCTACCGCCTCAGCGGCGGCGAGAAGCAGCGCTTGGCAATCGCCCGACTGCTGTTGAAGAACCCGGCGGTGATGATCCTCGACGAGGCCACCAGCCACCTCGACAACGAGAACGAGGCCCATGTGCAGGCCGCACTCGACGAGGCCTTGCGCGGACGTACGGCGCTGGTGATCGCCCATCGCCTGTCCACTATTCGCGACGCCGACCGCATCGTTGTGCTCGACGGCGGCCGGATCGTGGAGGAAGGGTCGCACGACGAACTCATCGCTCGCGATGGCGTCTACGCTGCGCAGGTGCGAGCGGGCGAGACGGCAATGGGTCTGTGAGCGAGGAAACCACCTTCTCCGTCAGCGAACTGGCCGATGAGATCAACGGTGTGTTGCGACGGTCGTTCGCCGACGGTGTGTGGGTGCGTGGCGAGATCCAGGGCTGGAGCCCGCGCGGTGTGCACACCTACTTCCGGTTGGTGGAGGAGACACCGTCTGGCAAGGCCTCGCTGAATGTGCAGTTCTTCGCCAACGCCCAGGCCAAGGTCAAGCCGTTGCTGATGCAGCACGGGCTGCAGTTGGCCGACGGGTTGAAGGTGCGCATCTTCGGCCGCCTCGACTTCTTCGCTCCCTCCGGTCAGCTCGGTCTGAAGATGACCGGTATCGACCCGCGCTTCACCCTCGGCGAGCTGGCCCTCCAGCGCGACGATGTGGTGCGCCGGCTCGTCGCTTCCGGTCTGTACGACCGCAACCGGCAGGTCGTCTTGTCGCCTGTGCCGCTGCGTGTCGGGGTGGTCACCAGCCTCACCAGCGCGGCCTGGGCCGACTTCCAGCACGAGATCGAGCGCAGCGGACTCGGATTCATACTGCGAACGGTCGATGTTCATGTGCAGGGCGAGTACGCAGTCGGTGAGGTGTCCGCTGCGTTGAGAACGCTCGGGCGGCGCGCCGACCTCGATGCCATCGCCGTCATCCGTGGCGGTGGCAGCCGCTCCGAGCTGACCACCTTCGACCACGAGACCATCGCCACAGAGATCGCCAAATGTCCGTTACCCGTCTTCACGGGTATCGGCCACGAGATCGACCGAGCCATCGCCGACGAGGTGGCGCATTCGGCGCTGAAGACGCCCACTGCATGCGCGGCAGCACTTGTCGAGCGCGTGCTCGAGTTCTGGAACGCCGCCGAGGGGCAGTGGTCGGCAATCACGCAGCGGGCGGAACTCGGCGTGGCGGCCGCCGATGCGGAGGTGGCGGCAGTCGCTCAGGGCATCCGCCACCGTGTGGTGGCTGCGGTCGAGCGTGGTGACGAACGAATGGTGCAGCGTGCTCACCGCCTCACAGCGGGCGTCGAGCGCCAGACCGAACGTGCCGTCATGCACCTCGATGCGGTGGCGCAACGTGTGCGCCTGCTCGACCCGACGAACACCATGGCCCGCGGCTGGAGTATCACCCGTACCACCGACGGGCGCACAGTGCGCACCGCCGCTGAGTTGCAGCCCGGCGACGAGATCGTCACTACCTTTGCCAGCGGCACGGCGCGCAGCCGTGTGGAGGAGACCCACCCGTGAACCAACCGACCAACGAACCCATCGCATCCGGCTATGCCGAGGCGCTGGCGGAACTCGAGGAGATCCTCGCCCGCCTCGAGCGCAGCGACGTCGACGTCGATGTGCTCGCCCAGCAGGTGCAACGTGCGGCGGCCCTGATCACGTTCTGCCGCGATCGCATCGGCAACGCCCGCCTGCAGATCGAACTGGTCGTCGCCGAACTCGCCGACCCCACCTGACCCGAGTGCCAGCGCCCCGGTGCGAGTGCCAGCGCCCCGGTGCGAGTGCCAGCGCCCCGGTGCGAGTGCCAGCTTCCACCGGAGTGGCAGGTGCGCGACGGGGTGTCACGTGGCACTCGGGTGCAACGTGACACTCGGGCCGGCGGCCAGGCACTCGCACCGGGGGGGCGGCTGGGGGGCGGCACTCGCACCGGGGGGCGGCCGGGCAAACAGGGCTGCGGGGCCTAGCCTGCCCTCGTGACTTCGGCCGCACCCGCCTCCCTCGCCGTCATTGCGGTGCGTGTGGAGGACCGACTGCGAGCGTTCCTGACGCCGGAACTGGCCCGCTGGGCCGAGTTCGAGGCCGATCTGGCCGAACCGATGGCCGAGATCGGCCGCCTGGTGCTGGCCGGTGGCAAGCGGCTACGCCCCGCGTTCTGTCACTGGGGCTTCATTGGTGCTGGCGGCGACCCGGAGGCGACGATGGTCGTCAACGCCGGGGCGGCCTTCGAACTGATGCACGCCTTCGCCCTGTTCCACGACGACGTGATGGACGACGCCCACAGTCGCCGCGGCAACATCACCACCCACACCGTGTTCGCCCAGCACCACCGTGATGGTGCGTGGGCCGGCGAGGCCCGTCGCTTCGGCGAGGGGGTCGCAATCCTGGTGGGCGACCTGGCCTTTGTCTACGGCGACATGATGATGTCCGGCGCAGGTGCTGAGGCCTGGGCCATCTGGAACGAACTGCGCATCGAACTGAACGTCGGTCAGGTGCTCGACATCCTGGGCAGCGTGCGCAACGAGCGCAGCCGCACTCGGGCCGAACAGATCTGCCGCTACAAGAGCGGCAAGTACACCATCGAACGGCCACTGCATCTTGGCGCTGCGCTGGCCGCACCCGAACGGCTCCCCGAACTGCTCCCCGCGCTCAGCGCCTACGGTCTGCCGCTGGGCGATGCGTTCCAGATGCGCGACGACGTGATGGGGGCGTTCGGCGATCCGCAGATCACCGGGAAACCCGTCGGCGGAGACCTGCGCGAAGGCAAGCCCACACCGCTGATGGCCCGTGCCGTCGAGCGCGCGACGACCCCACAAGCAGAGGTGTTGTCACTCGTGGGGCGCGGCAACCTCGGCGACGAACAGGTCGCCCGTGTGCAGCAGGCCATCATCGACACGGGCGCGCTGGCCGATCTGGAAGCCACCATCGCCAGGCTCACGGTCGAGGCTGTCGCCGCGATCGGCGTCGCCCCGATCACCACCGATGCTCGCGACGAACTGGTCGCGCTCGCGGCCTACGTCAGCCAACGCACCGTCTGAGTCCGTCAGTCGCGGGCGTAGGCGACCAAGGAAGCCGCGAGCGATCGTTCCACGACCCCCACCTCGTTGGCCACTGCGGCGAGCCAGGCGGGGCGAACGATTGTGGCCACGGAGATGGGCTCTGCCATCGGTGAGTGGTCGAGCGCGAGTCGGGTGAACAACACCGAGTAATCCGGCGGCCGAGGGTCGCGTGACAGGTCGACGAGCGCGTACGGATCGGGTGCGCTGTACGGGGATGCGATGTTCACGAAGCTGGTGGAGGTGGGCACGATCGCCCCACCCGACAGACCGGGACCGTCGCACAGCACCGTGCCGTGCACGGACGCGGGCTGGGCCCCCGCCAGCATCAGCGCGATGTAGGCCCCGAGGCCTCGGCCCACGACGGTGGCTTCACCCAAGTGGCTCAGCGCAGCGTCGGCGTCGCCCAGCAGCAGTTCGGCGCTGTAGCCGCCGCCGATGGGCACCGTGGAGTGGCCGTGGCCGGTGAAGTCGAGCGCGTACACCGGGCCTGGCCATTGCGCGGTCCAGTCCGGTGCCGCGCTCGGTGACTGCTCACCCAGGCCGTGCAGCAGCAGCAGCGGTCGTTCGCTTCCGTCGCGCAGGCAGTGCAACGCCAGATGGATGCGGTTGTGCACCAGGGTGACCGTGCTCATCGTCCACGATCCAGGAAGTCGAGGATCATCGCTGCGGTCTCGTTCGGTCGTTCGATGTGGACGAAGTGCCCGGTGTCCTGGAACAGCTCCAGCCGGCCGCCAGCCGGCAGGTACGGACGAATGTCGTCGGCGGTGGTGCCCCACCCCATCGGCTCCTGTTCGCTCGCGAGGATCCCAAGGAACGGCATACCCAGGCCGGGGAGTCGTGATGCTGTCCACTCCGGCCGCCACGGCCCGAATCCACCGTGGCGCATGGAGGGGTCGATCTTCCAGCGCCAACCGTCGTCGTCGTGACGGGCGCCCACCGTGACCAAGTAGCGCAGCCACTCCACGGACAGACGTGGGTTCTGTTTGCCGCGCCGTCGGGCCAGGCCGTCGAGCGTGCCGGGCTTACGTTCCAGAGCGGCGGAGATGCGCCGATGGTGTAACCACCCGGTGATATCGCTGCTGAGCATGCGGGTGCGCTCGTGTGCAGCGAGGTCGGTCATCGGGCGACGGGACGGCAGACCGTCGATGTTGACGAAGTGACTGAAGCGGAACGGTTGGGCATCGGCCAGCTGCACGGACATCGCGCCGCCCTTGCTGTGGCCTATGACCACCGCCGGGCGCGAGGTGGTGCTGGCCATCACTCCGATCATGTCGCGCAGGTCGGCATCCAGGCTGTACAGCGCGCACTGTGCGCTGTCGCCATGGCCACGGTGGTCCCACGTGATGACACGCCACCCGGCGGCCGCCAGCAGCGGGGCGAAGACGTCGTACGTGCGGCCGAAGTCGAAGCCACCATGCACCAGGAAGATCGGATCGTCCTGCTCGGAACCCCATTCGTGCACCGCGATGCGTACGCCGCCGACCACCACATCGCGTTCGCGGTCGGGTGCCTGCGCTCCGGGGTACTCCACGAGGGTCACCCTGCCAGGGTACGTGGCGTAGGCTCGCTCACGTGAGACGGACTCGGTTGGTGTTGTTAGCGGGCGCGTGTATCGCCGTTCCGGTGCTCGCCGCGGCGTGCGGTGACGACGCCGCGACGCAGGGCACGCTGCCCCCCATCGCCACCACCACGACGACCACGACGATCCTGCAGACCACCACCACCTACCCCGACTTCTACACACTGCAGTCGGGCGACACGCTGGGCAAGGTGGCGAAGCGGTTCGGCACCACGATCGATGAGCTGATGGCGCTCAACAACATCACGGACAAGAACAAGGTGCAGGCTGGCCAGGACATCAAGTTGCCGCCGCAGAAGATCACGGTGCCCGCCGCCACGGAACCGCCGACCACGAGTGCGACGACAGGTACTTAGGACTCTAAATTCCGAAGCACTCGTTCCATTAGGGTTCTGCTCATGACGTTTTGGCCCACGAAGGAACACTGGAGTGTCGAGGTTCCGGTTCGCACGGAGCACTACATCTGCCCGTCGCTGGAGAAGGACGGCTTCGTCGCCCTCACTCCGTATGCCGGTGTGATCCCGAAGGAAGAATGGGAGAGCCTCGTCTACTTCGACTGGAAGAGCGGCGGCGACACCAACTTCGCACCGTTGGCGTCAGCCGATGGCGAGCTCGAGTGCCGCGGTTTCTGGGACAAGGGCAAGCCCGACAAGGACGCGATCTGGACGTCGAACGCCGACAAGGCGCCGACGATGAAGCAGTACGTCGACAGCATCGGCGCCAACTTCGGTCGTGTCCGCATCATCAAGCTCGAGCCCGCCACTCACGAAGAGGCGTTGAAGAGCTTCCACCGAGACGACAACAACCGTCTCAACCCAGCTGACGAGGGTTGGGTGCTGCGCACCTGGATCGAACTGACCGACGACCCCGACAGCTACATGCTGTTGATGGACATGGATGAGGATCGTCTGCCGATCGCTGGCACCGAGCGGCGCATCCCGCTGCCGCAGTACTCGCGGTTCGTGGTCGACACCCAGCGTTTGTGGCATGTGGTCGTGCACCGTGGCAACGCCTCGCGCTATGCACTCATCACGTGCGTCGAGTCCACCCCCGACCTCGAGCGCTGGATCCAGACACAGGTGCCCGCGCTGGTCTGAGTGCCGGTGGACACTGGGCGATGACCCGAAGGTCCCTGCCAATGGGGTACTTGTGCCCTCATTGCCCGCTTGTGAACGGGGGCACAATGGTCCCAACGTCGCAAGCCGAACTCGCGACCAACGGAGGACACAGTCATGAAAAGGCGCACACTCGACATCGCATTCAGTATCGGCGGGGCTGTCTTCAGCGTTCTGCTGCTCGTACTCGGCCTCGTGCTGAGCCAGCAGAAGGACTTTGCGGACACCTATGTGAAGGATCAAATGCATGAGCAGGCGATCTTCTTCAAGCCGGTCGACAAGCTGGCGACCGAGGAAGACTTCCAGAAGACGCTGCTGGAGAAGCTCGGTACCAAGGAGAAGGTCGATGCGTTCATCGCCGAGTACAAGGTGACGTCGGAAGCCAACTCGAAGTGCCTCGTCAAGTACGCAGGTCTGGAAGTCAACACCGGCAAGATGGCCGAGTGCTACGCCAACGACTTCATCCGCCTCCACGCGCTGGAGAGCAGCATCGTGACTGGCACCGGCCTCGAAATCAAGGGTGCTGACGGCAAGATGGTCTCGGCCGACGGCGTCAGCTACACCTACGCCAGCATCAGCCCGGTGCAGGCAGCCGCCAAGGCAGCCGTTCAGACTCTGAAGGACGAGAAGGCATCGGATGAAGACATCGCCGCCGCCGAGAAGATCGTCACCGGTCTCGCCGGTACCCGCAGCACACTGCTGACCGGTCAGACCCTGCGTGGTCTGCTGCTCACCACCTACGGCTTCAGCATCTTCGGTGAGAAGGGTGGCCTCGCCGCCACGGTGTGCTACATCGCCTTCGCCCTGCTGCTGCTGCTCTCGCTGCTCGGCCTGCTCCACGCCTTCTTCTCGAAGCACGCCCAGGACCTGGTCCTCCCGGCAGTGGAACACAAGACCGAAGCCTGACGGCTTCACAAAGTCACTCCGGACAGGACCCCCGCTTCGGCGGGGGTCCTGCCCGTTTTCGACTCACTCGTCGCCGGACGGTTTGCGTCGCGACTGCTTGCGCTGCGACGCCTGGTGCTTCTCGCGCAGACGGTCTTCCCGGGCGCCACGGCTGGGGCGAGTGCGGGCGCGTGGCGGTGCTGGTGGTGCAGCCAACTCGTCGAGTCGTTCCAGCGCCGCTCGCCACGCGGACTGCCGGTTGCGCCACTGCGATCGCGATCCCGACGAACTGGCGCTGACCACCGGACCGACGGCCGCGACGATGCGGGCTTGCACCACGTCGGGCAACCCGCTGCGGGCGACCTCCACGTTGACGGTGACCGCCGTGTCCGAGGTGTTGGCGTGCTGGCCTCCCGGGCCACCACTACGCGTTGCCACCCAGGTGATCGCCACAGCGTCGATCCGTCGACCAGCAGGTGTGCGGTGGACACCATCGACCGGCTCGAACGGATCGCTACTTCCCATCGGGTCAGTCGTCTTTCTGCATCGTGGCCCACAACCCGTGTTCGTGCAGCCGGAAGACATCGATCTCAGCCTTCTCGCGGGCGCCACTGCTGACCACGGCGCGGCCCTTCTCGTGCACATCGAGCATCAACAGCGTTGCCTTGTCCAGGCTGTAGCCGAACAACTTCTGGAACACGAAGGTGACGTAGCTCATCAGGTTGATCGGGTCGTTCCAGACCAGCACGATCCAGGGTCGGTCGAGCGACTCGGATTGGCCGGTCTCGGGTCGTTCGACCTCGACCGGGGCGGTGACGGGTGGCATGCAGCCATTCTGCCGCGGTCGCGCCGCGAGGTGGCCGCATCCCTTCCGCGGCCCTACGATGGCGGAACTATGGCTGTCGGCTCACGCCCACTCGTCCCCTCTCGATTGGCTCCGGGTGGTGTGGCACACGGAACACGGCGTATCCCGACGTCCAGGATCGGTGGCTTCGTCGCGCTCACCAAGCCACGCATCATCGAACTGCTGCTCATCACCACGGTTCCCACGATGGTGATGGCCCAGGGCGGCTGGCCGCGCACATCGCTGGTGCTCATCACCCTGTTGGGTGGAACGCTCGCCGCCGGCGGCGCCAACGCGATCAACATGGTGGTCGACCGCGACATCGACAAGTTGATGCCCCGTACACAGGGTCGCCCGCTGGTGACCGGGTTGCTCGGGCCTCGCGAGGCGATGGTGTTCGCGATCGCGCTCGAAGTCCTCGCCTTCGCCGTGCTGTGGGCCTGGGCCAACCTGCTCTCGGCCATCCTCGCTTTGTCGGCCACGCTGTTCTACGTCTTCGTCTACACGTTGTGGCTCAAGCGCACCAGTACTCAGAACATCGTCATCGGCGGCGCCGCTGGGGCCGTACCTGTGCTGGTGGGCTGGGCGGCGGTGCAGAACAACGTCGCCTGGGCCCCGGTAGTGCTGTTCGTGGTGATGTTCCTGTGGACGCCGCCGCACTTCTGGGCACTCGCTATTCGTTATGCAGACGACTATCGCGCTGCCGATGTACCGATGCTGCCGGCGGTCGCCTCGTTGCAGGTCACGGTGCGCAAGATGGTGCTGTACACAGCGCTGATGGTGGTCAGCACGCTGGTGATGTGGCCCGTCGGTGACCTCGGCCTGATCTATGGGATTCCGGCGGTTGTGCTCGGGGCACTGTTCCTCTGGGGCACCATCGACCTCGGTAAGAACCCGACGGCACCTCGGGCGATGCGGGTGTTCGGGTACTCGATCACGTACGTCACGCTGCTGTTCGCGGCCCTCACAGTCGACGTGCTCGTGCGTCGTCCTGGCTGACGATTTCCCAACGGGAGTGTCGCCGCGGATAGTGTCGGGGCCGCAAGTCCGTTCGCTCTTGTCACCTGTCAACAAGGGTCCGCGCAGGGCGCGCCCGACCTGAAACGAGTTCGTCGCCTATGAGCACCATCGATTCCCATGCAAGCTCCGCTCCGGCATCGTCCGGCGCTGGCTTCGCGTGCATCGCGGATTGGATCGGTACCACCGATCACAAGCGCCTTGGGCGCCTCTATCTCGGTGCCTCGGCGATCACGTTCATCGCCTCAGCAGTCGCTGCATTGCTGCTGGGCGTCGAGCGCATCTCGCCCACGAAGGAATGGCTGAACGTCGGCTCGCTGACGCAGTTGTTCGCCTTCGAGCGCTTCGGCTTCACCTACCTCGTGTTGCTGCCGCTCATGGTGGGCGCAGCCATCGCGGTCGTTCCCCTGCAGGTCGGCGCACGTGCGCTGGCGCTGCCCCGCCTCGCCGCCGCCGGTTTCTGGCTGTGGCTGATCGGCGCCGGTCTCGCCGTGTTCGCCCTGATCAACAACGGCGGCCCCGGCGGCGGCAACCCCCGCTTCGTCGATCTGTTCATCCTCTCCACCGTGCTCGTGCTGGTGGGTCTGTTGGCTAGCGCCGGTTCGGTGGCCACCACGATCCTCACCACGCGTGCGCCGGGTATGAACATGCGCCGCGTGCCGTACTTCACTTGGTCGGTGCTGGTCGCTTCGCTGTGCTTGCTGATCGCACTGCCGGTCCTCACCGGTGATCTGCTGTACCTCTACGCCGCCCACCACTACCCGTCGCTCGGCGAACTCGCCAGCAACCGGGCGCTTGGCCAGTGGGCCGGCTTTGGCTTCACTCAGCCCACCACGCTGATCCTCGCGATCCCCGCACTCGGCTTGCTCGCCGACACCGCCGCCACGGCGAGCGGTGAGCGCCTGCGTCCTCGTGGGCCGATCTTGCTGGCGATCGCCCTCGGTGGTGTCGCCGTGCTCGGCTCGGTCCTGCAGACTTCGCCCGGGCTCGATGCCGGTGTGTTCCACATCGCCGTCAGCGATCTGGTCAAGCAGCTGATCCCGTTCGGCATCGTCCAGGTGCTGCCGGTCATCGGCATCTTCGCCCTGTTCGCCTTCAGCGTCCAGGGTCTGGGCCGTCGCCCGAAGGTGACTGCCCCGCTGGTGTTCGCTCTGTTCTCGGTGTTGCTGCTGCTCGAGGCCGCCACTGCGAACCTCGTCGCCCACATCGGCGATGCTCAGCTCGCTGGCACAACGTTCGAAGAAGGTGCCTGGCTGCTGGTGGTGCTGGCCGGTGTCACCGCAGCGGCCGGCGCGGTCACCTACTGGGGTCCGAAGTGGTGGGGTCGCACCTTGCCCGAGAAGCCGGCCCTCGGTCTTGCACTGGTGCTGTTCGTCGGCGCCCAGTTGGCGGCACTGCCGCTGCTCGTCGCTGGATTCGCCGATCAGCTCGGCGGTATCTTCCCGGCCATCGAACCCGGCAATGCCCCCTCGGCGGTGAACTTCAGCTACTCCGGCCCGATGGAACTGTGGAACTCCCTCAGTGCCGTCGGCCTTGGCCTCACGCTGGTTGCCGTGCTGGCGTTCCTCGCATTCGCTGTGCGTTCGTTCCTGACGGGCGCCGCCGCCGGCGACGATCCGTGGAACGGACATACGCTCGAATGGGCCACCACCTCGCCGGCACCCGCCGACAACTTCGCGGCGGTGCACATCGTGACGTCCGCCGAGCCCCTGCTCGACCTCAAGCCCTCGACCCGGAGTGATGCGTGATGATCGCCCTTTCCTCGTCTCCCGCGGCCGCACCGCGCCGGCAGATCTTCGTCGGCACGGCACTCGCCTGCGCCGCCGCTGCGTCGCTGTTCGGCGGCATGCTCGCCCTGTTCCTGCGCATGCGTGACGCCGGCATCAAGGCCAACGGTCTCTGGGTGCCCAAGGGTGTTGTGGTGCCGATGGTGCCCGCCAACATCATGTTGCTGTCGCTGATCCCGACCGGAGTGTTCGCCCAGTGGGCGGTCTACTCGGCCAAGCGCGACGACAAGCAGCACACGGGTGTGGCGCTCGCTCTCGTGGGGGTGATGGGCCTGCTGTTCATCAACGCTCAGGCCTACATCTACTCGCAGATGAAGTTGCCCGCCAACGGCGGCACCTACAACTCGATGTTCTACACACTCACCGGTGTGCTGGTGGCCGCGGCCATCGCCGGTGTGGTGTTCAGCGCTGTGACGGCCTTCCGCTACCTGGGCGGCCGCACCACTGACCGCGAGGTCGTGTCGGCGCATGCGTTGTATTGGTATGTCCTGAGCGCCGCGTACGTGTTGCTCTGGTTCGTGGTCTACGTGACGAAGTAACGGAGCGGCGATGTTCACCACTGGTTCAAAACTGTTCCTCGGCGCTTCGGCGCTGTCACTCGTCAGCGCGCTGCTGTACGCAGGCACGACCGACGGCGCGCTGTCGATGCCTGGTGTGCTCGGCCTGCTGACCGCCACCATCGTGTTCGGCTTCCTTGGCGGCATCAACTGGTACACCCGCGACGGCAACGTGTCGGGTGCCCAGGAGGGTGTCGAGCGCACCTCGTCGGCCGCTCAGCCTGCGGGCAGCAACAGCATGTGGCCGTTGGTCGCCGCTGTCGGCGTCGGCGGTCTCGTGATCGGCGCGGTCAGCAGGCCCGTCGTGTTCAAGGTCGCTGTCGTGGTCGTGCTTGCCGCCGCTGTCGAGTGGATGGTGCTCGGCTGGAGCGAACGTGCCAGCGGCGACAGCGACTACAACTCCGGCGTTCGCCGCCGCATCTTGTTCCCGCTCGAGTTCCCGATCCTCGCTGCCGTCGGCCTTGGCGTCATCGTCTACTCCTTCTCGCGAGTGATGCTGCGCCTCGACAAGGATTCAGGCAAGGCGGCGTTCGGTGCCATCGCCGCGATGGTGCTCTTCGCCGGCTTCGTGTTCGCCAGCAAGCGGAATGTCGCCAAGCGCACCGTCACCGGTGTGTGCACGATCGCTGCTGTCGCACTGTTCGGTGTCGGCGTGGCATCGGCCGTGCAGGGTCAGCGCACGATCGAAGCGCACCCCACTACTGCCTCCGAGGCCGCGGTGTGCCTGGAGGCCGGAACCGCTGGCGAGATCGACGACAACGCCTCGCAGTCGGTGTCGGCCAAGAGCAGCGTCATCGCCAACGTGTACCTGCAGTCGAACAATGTGGTGGTCGCGTATGTGAACGGCGTGCCGGGCACGGCGTTCAGCTCGATTGATGTGCCTCGCAGCGCATGGGTCCGCGTGTTGTTCCACAACGACGCCGATCAGTCGCACCGCCTCACGGCTCGCCTCGGCACGTTCGGCGCCAATGCAGAAGTCATCCAGTGCACCACCGCGGTGCACACCGGGCACGAAGCCTTCCTGGACTTCAAGGTCGCCAAGACCAACCTCGCGAGCAGCACGCCGATCGTGCTGATGGTGCCGGGTCTCGACGGCCAAGAGATCCAGATCAACGTTCCCTGACGACCACCCAGTCCGAAGTAATCGATCCCGAACGAGCGACCCTGCAGAGGGTCGCTCGTTCGCGTTGGAGCGGTAACTCCCCCTCGCGGCGAAAGTGGCATTGGCTGTAGAGCGGCGGCTAGCCTCGACTCCGTGTTCGTCAAACCCTCTCGTCGTCGTCGTGTCGCGGCTGCGGCCGCCCTCGGATTACTCCTCGCAGGCTGCGCCAAGAATGCACCTCAGGACACGTTCGATCCGGCTGGCTCCAATGCCCGCAGCATCGACGACCTCCAGCGTCCGGTGTTCTACGTGGCCGGTGTCGTCGGCATCATCGTGTTCGCGGTGGTGGGCTACGCGATCTGGAAGTTCAAGGACCGCGGTCAGGACATCCCCGAGCAATCGCATGGCAACCCGAAGCTCGAGATCGCGCTGACCATCCTCCCGGCGATCATCCTTGCGGCGATCTGCGTCCCTACCGTGAGCCAGGTGTTCTCCCTCGACAAGAAGGACAACAACTGCGTCATCAACGTCACCGGTCAGCAGTGGTGGTGGGAGTACGACTACGCCAAGGGCAGCGAGTGCGGTGGGGTCGTCATCCCCGAATCCATCGTCACCAGCGCTGAACTCGTCATCCCCGCCAACACTGATGTGCTGTTGCGCATCACCAGCCGCGATGTCATTCACAGCTTCTGGATCCCGCGGCTGAACGGTAAGCGCGACGCCGTCCCCGGCCGTCTGCACACGCTGCGACTGCAGGCCGACCAGCCCGGTCTCTACACCGGTCAGTGCACCGAGTTCTGTGGACTCAGCCACGCGCGTATGCGTCAGGCAGCGATTGCTCTGAACACGGCCGATTTCCAGACGTGGGTCACGAACCAGACCGAGGCGTACACCGCGCCAGAGGCCGGCACCGCCGCCGCCGTGGGTCAGAGCACCTTCATCGCCCAGTGCAGCCGTTGTCACCAGGTGAACGGTCTGCAGGACGGCGACGGCAAGCCTGTACTCGCTGAGCCCGACCTCTACGTGCTGTCCGGCGCCGCGCCGAACCTCACCAACTTGCTGACGCGAACCGCGTTCGCTGGCTGGACGTTCGACTTGCTGACCGATGAGTGCCGCGACACGCTCTGGAATGCACCGCCCGACGAGTTCGGTGCGCTGTATCTGAAGGGCGTCACGGCTGAGTGCTTCAACGAGGCCAACCTGCGTGAGTGGATCCGCAACGCCCCGGCGATGAAGCCGATGTACACCGACCCGAAGAATCTCGGCAGCACGGGTGGCAAGACCCGTGGCATGCCGGCGTTGGGTCTTACCGAGGCTCAGATCGATGAGATCATCGCCTACCTGCTCGAGCGGAAGTAACAGGAGCTCCACGAGATGGCACTCATCGCATCCCCCACGCCCACGCAATCGCTTGGCGTCTTCCGTCGCCCCGTCGCCGCCACCGGTTGGCGTTCGTGGGTGTTCACCGTCGATCACAAGAAGATCGGCATCATGTATGGCGTCGTCGCCATGTTCTTCTTCTTGGTCGGCGGTTGCGAAGCCCTGCTGATCCGCCTCCAGTTGGCGGCGCCGGACAACACGGTGCTCAGTGCAGGTCTCTACAACGAGATGTTCACGATGCACGCCACCACGATGGTGTTCCTCTTCGTGATGCCGATGGCAGCAGCGTTCGCGAACTACTTCCTGCCCTTGCAGGTCGGTGCCCGCGACGTTGCCTTCCCCCGACTGAACGCCCTCAGCTTCTGGTTGTTCTTGTTCGGCGGCGTGTTCCTCAACACCTCGTGGTTCCTCGGCGGCGCGGCCGACGGCGGTTGGTTCATGTACTCGCCGAACAGCAGTCGCCTGTTCTCGCCCAGCCATGGCATCGACTTCTGGGTCCTCGGCCTGCAGATCATCGGTATCGCCTCCTTGGTCAGCTCGATCAACCTGATCGTGACCGTGCTGAACATGCGAGCACCCGGCATGAAGTTGATGAACATGCCGGTGTTCACCTGGATGGTGTTGGTGGTGCAGTTCCTGTTGCTGTTCGCCCTGCCGGTGATCACCGTGGCCCTGTTCCTGCTCAGCTTCCAGCGAAACTTCGGTGCCGCGTTCTTCGATGTCGACAAGGGCGCCGACCCACTGCTCTGGCAGCACTTGTTCTGGATCTTCGGACACCCAGAGGTGTACATCATCATCCTGCCGAGCTTCGGCATCATCTCCGAAGTGCTCCCCACGTTCGCGCGTAAGCCGCTGTTCGGCTACAAGTTCGTGGTCTTCTCCGGCGCCGCCATCGGCTTCGTCGGGTGGGGTGTGTGGGCCCACCACATGTTCGCCAGCGGCCTCGGCCCGGTGAGCGTGGCCGTGTTCTCGGTGGCGACGATGCTCATCGCCATCCCGACCGGCGTGAAGATCTGCAACTGGACCCTCACCTTGTGGGGCGGCAAGCTGTGGTTCTCCACAGCGATGATGTTCGCTATCGGTGTCATCGTGCTGTTCACCATCGGCGGTCTTTCGGGTGTCACCCACGCCGTCGCCCCGGCCGACACCCAGCAGACCGACACGTATCACATCGTCGGTCACTTCCACTACGTCATCGTCGGTGGTGCAGTGATGGGCCTGTTCGCCGGGTTCTACTACTGGTGGCCGAAGGTGTTCGGCAAGCTGCTCAACGAGCGCCTCGGAAAGTGGAACTTCTGGTTGATGTTCTTCGGTGTGAACCTGACGTTCGCCCCGATGCACATCCTGGGCATGCAGGGTCAGCCGCGTCGTATGGTCGTGTGGCCGGAGAAGCTGACAGGTGAGGGCTTCTTCAACCTGCAGTTCTGGAACCAGATCGCCACGGTCGGTTCGTTCCTGATCGCTTCTGGCGTGTTCATGTTCCTCGTCAACGTGGTCGTCACGGCGAAGAAGGCTGAGAAGGCCCCGCTCGACCCGTGGGATGCCCGCACACTCGAGTGGATGACTGCCAGCCCGCCGAAGGAACACAACTTCGACACCATCCCCACGGTCCACTCGCTGGACGAGTTCTTCCACCGCAAGTATGAAGAGGTCGATACCGACAAGGGTCCGCGACTCGTGAAGGTGCGCTCTGCCGAAGAAGTACTGGCCGCTGAAGAAGCCAAGGCCGACGCTCACATTCACCTGCCGTCGCCGTCGTACTGGCCGATCGTGCTCGCCTTCGGCCTGCCCGTCATCGCCTACGGCGTGATCTACAACCTGTTGCTCTCGGTCGTCGGTGCAGCGATTCTGCTGCTCGGCATCTTCGGCTGGGTGCTCGAGCCCTCGGTCGCCGAGGACAGCGACTACGACCCGCCGACCGGTGAGTCCGAGACCAAGGAGCTGAGTTCCGTTGGCTGACATCGCAGTTCACGAATCCGTGACCAGTCACGACGACCACGGTCCGGCCGCCCACGGCAGCATCACCGGTATCAGCAACAACAAGCTGGCGATGTGGCTGTTCCTCGGCAGCGAGTGCTTGCTGTTCGGCGGCCTCATCAGCACCTACATGCTGTACCGCGGCCGCCATGGTTCGGGCGTCGGTCCGGCCCAGCTGTTCGACATCCCGCTCACGTCGGTCAGCAGTTTCGTACTGCTGATGAGCTCGCTCACAATGGTGCTGGCAGTGAACGCGGCCAAGCGCAAGGACGACCGCAACACCAACCTGTGGCTGGCGGTCACCGGGCTGCTCGGTGCACTGTTCGTCGGCGCGCAGGTCTACGAGTTCACGGCGTTCTACCACGAGGGTGTCGGCTTCACGACCAGCCTGTTCTCGTCGAGCTTCTTCACCCTCACCGGTTTCCACGGTGTCCACGTGTCCATCGGCGTGATCATGCTGCTGGCAATGGTGGCCATCATCTCGCGCAACAAGGTGGCCGGCGACAAGGCAGAGGCCGTCGAGATGATCGGTCTCTACTGGCACTTCGTCGACGTCGTGTGGGTGGTCATCTTCACCCTCGTCTATCTGATCCCGGCCTGAGGTCTTCCCATGAACACTGTTGACGAGCACACCGAGCACGGGCATCACGCCCACGGCGCGGAAGAGCCGCACATCCCCAAGGATTCGTACTTCATCAAGGTCGCGCTGTGGCTGGCTCTGCTCACCGCGCTCGAGACCTCGACCTACTGGATCCACCTCGGCGGCTTCGCCACGCCGGCGCTGCTGATCATGATGACGATCAAGTTCTTCATGATCATCATGATCTTCATGCACTTGAAGTTCGACAACAAGCTGTTCAGCCTGATGTTCTACATCGGCTTGGGGTTGGCGATCTTCGTGTACTGCGTGGCACTCTCCACGTTCCAGTTCTTCGCTAGCTGACGCCATGTTCGCTGCCGCACGGTTCGCGGACCCGTGGCGGTTCCAACCGAACGTCGAGGTCTATCTCCTCGTGGTGTTTCTGGTCGCGGCGTACATCTATGTCGTGCGTGTCATCGGACCCAATGCGGTGCCGAACGGCGAGGCGGTGATCACCCGTCGTCACCTGTGGTGCTTCGTGCTGGCGATGCTGGTGTTGTTCACTGCGAGCACGTGGCCGATCCACCAGATCGGCGAGGACTACCTCTACTTCGTGCACATGATCCAGCACATGATGTTGAGCTACTTCCTGCCGCCGCTGGTGTTGTTGGCGACGCCGGAATGGTTGCTACGAGTGTTGGTGGGCAACGGACGTACGTACCGCGTGGTCGCGTTCCTGACCCGCCCGGTCGTGGCGGCAGTCCTCTACAACGGCGTGATCATGGTGTTGCACGTACCCGGTGTGGTGAACACAGCGACGGTGAATGGCCCACTGCACTACTTGCTCCACGTCGCAGTCGTGCTGACAGCCCTGTTGATGTGGGCACCTGTGGTGGGGCCACTCCCGGAACTGCGAATGAAGCCCGCTGGCACGATGATCTATTTGTTCCTGCAGGGTGTGGTGCCCACGGTGCCAGCCATGTGGCTGTCGATGGCCGACAACCCGGTGTACCGCCACTACGGGCAACAGGCGGTTCGTGTGTGGGGGATGAACGCGATCGACGATCAGCAGTTGGCAGGCGTGCTGATGAAGATCGCCGGCGGGTGGTTCATGTGGATCATCATGGGCTACGTCTACTTCGCCAGGTTCGGCAAGGAACCCGCCGACGCAAACACGTATCGCCGCTAGGGAATCGGTCGTTCGGCGAGGGTGACGTCGAAGGTGATGGCGGTGCCGTTGCGATCGACGGTGATCTTCGTGACCGAGCCAGGAGGTGCGGCGCGCAGTGCCGTCTGGAGTTGACCTTGGGTGGAGATCTTCGTGTCGCCGACCTGAGTGATGACGTCACCGGCCTGAATGCCGACATCGGCAGCCGGTGTGCCGTCTTGCACCGTGGTGACGGTGAGGCCGTACGGTGTCTGGGCAACGTTGATACCGATGAAGCCGACCGGCGAGGCCTTGATCTCCTTGCCCGCCTTGAGATCAGCGAGTAGAGCTTTGATGGTGGCCACTGAGATTGCGAAGCCCACGTTCTGGGCGTCGCTGTAGCCCGCCGTGTTGATGCCGACGAGCTCGCCGTTGGCGTTCACGAGGGCGCCACCCGAGTTGCCATGGTTGATCGCTGCATCGGTCTGGATGAGGCCGTGGAGCGTGACGGTGTCGGTCTCTCGGAGGCTGCGGTCGAGCGCCGAGATGATGCCGGTGGTGACGGTTGGTGTGTCGCCAAGGTCGAGTGCATTGCCGATCGCGACAACAGCATCGCCGACACGGAACTGCGTCGCATCTGCGAGCGCGAGTGGGTGCAGATCGGTGGAGTCGGTGAGTTGCATGAGCGCCACGTCGTAGTCGGCAGAAGCGCCCAGCACCTTGGCTTCGCGGACGGTGCCGTCGGCCATCTTCACTGTGAACACCGGAGCATCGAGGGCCTTACCTGCGTCGTCGGCGGCGTTCACAACGTGGGCGTTGGTCAGCAGCAGCCCGTCGTTGGAGATGATCACGCCCGAACCAGCAGCGACCGGTGTGACGTCGCCGCCGCTGCCATTGGACACCTCGATAGCCACCACGGCGGGCATCACCGTGGCGAGCAACTGGTGGAGGTCGCCGAGGGGCGAGGGGTTGCCACTGCTGCTCTGTCCCGAGGCAGTGGCTACGTACGTGACGTTCGCTGCGTCGGATTCGGTGAGCTTGACCGTTGTGTAGGCGACACCTGCCGACAACGCCGCACACGCGGCCACGGCGCCCACCATGCGACCGACGCGCGAGGGGCCCTGCGAATCCAGAGCAGGTGGCGGCGGCGGCAACGGCGACGAAGCGGGGAACGTATCCAGATCATCGAGCAGCGACATGTACGCATCCTTACCGCTCGCAGCAGAAAACACGCTGAGGGCAGCTGAAGTGTTCTTCAGGACCTGCCCTGCAACAATGCAGCTATGCGTGTTCTGGTGGTCGATGACGAAGTACGGCTCGCGACTGCCGTCCAGCGCGGGCTGCAGGCCGAAGGGTTCATCGTCGACCTCGCGCACACCGGAACGGACGGACTGTGGGCTGCCGTTGAGCACAAGTACGACGCGATCGTCCTCGACATCATGTTGCCCGGGCTGAACGGCTACCGAGTCTGCGCCGAACTGAGGTCACGCGGCGTCGAGACGCCGATCCTGATGCTGACGGCCAAGGACGGTGAGTTCGACGAGGCCGAGGCGCTGGACACTGGCGCCGACGACTTTCTCTCCAAGCCGTTCTCGTACGTCGTGCTCGTCGCCCGACTCCGCGCGCTCATTCGGCGTGCCCGCGGCCGCGCCACCAGCGACCTGGTGGTGGGCAGTCTCACCTTGCAGCTGAGCGCCCGACGGTGTCTGCTCAACGGTGAGGAGATCTCGCTCACGGCACGCGAGTTCGCGGTCCTCGAGTACCTCGCCGACCATGCCGGTGATGTGGTGGCCAAGCGCGACATCCTGGACAATGTGTGGGACGAGGACTTTGACGGCCCAGACAATGTGATTGAGGTGCATGTGCACGCGCTGCGGCGCAAGCTCGGAGCCGACGCGATCGAGACCGTCCGCGGCGCCGGCTATCGCCTGGTCGATCGATGATTCAGCGCCGTCGTCCATCGCTGCGCTTACAGGTCGCTGGTATCGCGACGGCGATCGTGGCGATCACACTGGCCACCACCGGGGTGTTCGTTACTCGTTGGATGCGTACGTCGTTGTTGCACGACGCAGATCTGGAACTCAGCGGGCAGGTGGCGTACGTCGCGCAACTGACCCAGGTCGGCCAGTTGTCGCCGATTCTCGCTGCCAGCGGACCCGACACCGGCCAGGTGCAAGTCGTCACCGCGCGTCGCGTGGTGGTTGCCGTGTCGCCGGGTCTGGCCACGACCACCCGGCTCGATGTGTTCGAGCCCCCGCCGGTGGGGCAGGTGTCGGCTCGCACGGTGCCGGGCCGCGTGGTTGGCAGCGACAGCGGG
>CAIXHI010000474.1 GCA_903919215.1 uncultured Acidimicrobiaceae bacterium | reverse complement strand
GGCTACGGCGAGAACAGCCGCGTGCTGAAGTGGGTGTTCGAGCGGGTCGCCGGCACCGTCGATGCCGTCGAGACGCCCATCGGCTACTTGCCGGCTCCCGGCACGCTGGACATCAGCGGACTCGACGTCGACCAGGCCGACCTCGACACGCTGCTCTCGGTGGATTCCGATGGTTGGAAGCTGGCACTGCCGCAGATCGAGGCGCACTACGCCCAGTTCGGCGAGAACCTGCCGGCAGCGCTCACCACGCAACTGGCCAAGCTGACCGCCGCGCTGTAACCGGCTTCTGGGAAGGATCCTTCCCAACCACTCAACTGGGAAGCTCCAGTCCCGGAATCCGGGACCAGGGCTTCCCAGTTGCGCGTTTGGGGACGCCGCAGCGCGACCCGATCAGCTCAGGTGGCGGCGACCAGCATCGCTCGGATACCCAGGCCCATCACGAACAGGCTGCCGAAGCCGTACAGGAAGTACAGGCGGTGCTTCATCTGGAACCGGTAGCTGTAGATGATCGCCACCGCGATGATCGCCACGAAACCGTAGAACGCATGGAACTGCGGCAGAGGCACCTTGTAACGCCCGACCAGGATGGCCCCGAGCGTGACCTGCACGAACACGGTGCCCTCGGCGAGACCGATGAACCACCACAACGCACGTGTGCGCAAGACCGGCAGCCAGTTGGCGGCGAGTCCCCACACACCGGCCAACCCGTTGCCGATGATGACCACCCAGGCCCAACCGTGGTGAATGTTGAGCGTGGTACTGAGGCCCGAGGCGAACATCAGGCCGAATCTACTCGCCACACCCCGCACCACCCACGAACGAGATCACTTGATCTGTCGCAGCGGTGCCGGTGAGAAACCCGCTGAGGCCGTCCTGGATGAAGAACGTCGGGCCGGAAAGTTCGTCGGCGGGGTTGACGACCACGGCGGGGTACACGGCTTGGAGGTCATGCACGCTCGACCCGACACCGATTGTGCCCTCGGTCTGCAGACCCCACGGGTCGATATCGGCACCCTCGGCCGGGCCGTAGGTGTACGACGCGAAATGGCGCAGCCCGGACGCAGCGGGGGACTCGTCGGTAAACATCAGCGACAGATCGTGCCAGCGCACGAAGCGCACCACCGTTCCTGAGCACGCCACCCCAGACGCCGCCGGGTCGGCCCAGCCGCTGTCGCTGGAGGGGTCGCCGAGGATCGACGAGACGTAGCCGAGCACGCCGTCCACGCCGGCACCGAACAGTGCCCCGCCCAAACCCGCGGGCAGCAGATCGAGTCCGGCGATCAGTGGGTGCGTGGTGGTGGACTGCGGAGTCGTGGTGCTCGTGGACGATGAAGTCGTCGTGGCCGCAGTGCTGTCGACCGGGACGGTGCCGTCGGCCACCGACGAGGTGGAAGTGGTTCCGGTACTGGAGGATCCCCCACTACACGCGGCGACGACCAATGACGTGACCACGAAGCAGACAACGAGAGAACGGCGGGACGTCATGGTCCAGAGTCTGCCAGCAGAAGTGCGCGTCAACGGATCAGCGTGTCGGCTTCGTGGCCGCCCTCGACGAGGTGCAGCGAGCCGTCCGCGCCCACGTCCATGATCGTGACCGAGCAGTTGTCGAGGCTGCGGATGACCATTCGGTCATCGCCGATGGCGACGCCGATCACCGCGTTGATCGCGACGAAGTGACTGAACACCACGGTGTCGGCAGGTATCGCCGCCACCGCCGCCGCCACAGAGTCGCGATACATCGTGTAGCGCTCGCCCAGGGCCGACCAGGTGCCCGCCATTGCGGCGCGCAGCCATTCGACGCGGTCGACCATCGCCACACCCTCAGGTGACGGTATCTCGGCCACCAGTGGCTCGACCGTGGGTGTTTCCCGCCATACCGTTGCCAGCGGGAACGCGGTCTGTTGGCAGCGCAACAACGGCGACGTCACCACCGTCAGCGGGCCGAACGGCCGCAGGTGCCCAGCAACGGCCAACGCCTGGGCCCGCCCCAGATCGTCGAGCGGCGGATCGGGGTCGACATCCCAACCGGCTGCCGCCCGCCCGTGGCGCACGAGGTAGACGCGCGTCACTCGAACAGCCACCCGTCGCGGAGCGGATGCGTGGCGCCCTTGCGGATGAACCACTCTGTGCCGAACGCGAACTTGAAGGCCTCGTCGGGCAGTGACATGAAGAACCCTGCATCGGTGACCTGACTGCGATGACAGGTGATGGATGCCTTCTTGGTCATGACGTACTCGCTGACGTCGACGCGGTGGGTGATCTCGCGCTCAGGCGTTCCCATCGGGTTGCCGTCGTCGGCGGGGTCGTCAGGGTTCCACTCCTCACCCTCGGGCTGCGGGTTGATGCCCTGGCTGCGAGCCTCGTCGAAGAAGCGCTTCATCTCGTCACGGTTCATCGTCGCCTCGAACACCGCCGGGGTGCCGGCCAGTTCCGCAGCGCGGTGGCCAACCGTGTGCACCTTGATGTGATCGGGGTGGCCGTAGTTACCGTGCCAGTCGTAGACCGTCAGCACATCGGCGGCCTCCTCGCGCAAGATGGCCGCGAGTGAGGTCGCGGCCTCCTCCACCGGTGCCTGCACGAAGGAGCGCGGATGATCGTTCTGCTCCCAGCCGGTCATCCCGCTGTCGGCATAGTCGAGCCACACCAGACGATGCACACCCAACACCTCTGCCGAACGAGCCGCCTCAGCGCGGCGACGATCGACCAGCGTCTCGCCCCGGGCGAGGTCGTCGGGGATCTCACCGTGGTCGCCGTTGGTGGCGATCACCAGCACCACTCGGTGCCCTTCGGCGACCGCCCTGGCGATGGTGCCACCGGTGGAGATGCTCTCGTCGTCGGGATGTGCGTGGAAACAGAGCAGCGTGCCCATCAGGAGCCAACCGCAGGGGCGTCGATGACGGCGCCGTTGGCGATCAGCGCTGCGGCGCGATCCTCCCCGAAACCCCAGCCCAACAACACCTCACGTGAGTGTTCGCCGGGATGTGCTGGCAAGGTGCCCAGTTCGGGCTTCGTGCGTGAGAACCGAGGCGCGGGCGCTGGCTGCTCGGCGCCGCTCACCGTGACGAACGTGCCGCGCTCCACCATGTGCGGGTGCTCGAGCGCCTCGTCCATGTCGAGCACGGGAGCGAAGCACACATCGGTCATCTCCATCTCGGCGCACCACTCGTCGCGAGTCTTGGCCAAGAACACATCGCGAAGACGGTCCTTGAGATGCGGCCAGTTGTTGCGCTCGTGCTGATTCAGGAACTCGGCGTCCTCCGACAGACCGATGCGACGGAGCAGTTCGGCGTAGAACTGCGGCTCGATCGAGCCGATGGAGATGTACTTGCCGTCGGCGCACTCGTACGTGTCGTAGAAGTGCGCACCGCAGTCGAGCATGTTCTCGCCAGGGGTCTTGGGGTTGAACAGACCCATGTTGCGCCACGCCCAGGTGAACATGTTGAGCACAGCCGAACCATCCACCATTGCCGTGTCGACGATCTGACCCTGGCCGCTCTTGGCGGCGTCGAGCAACGCACACACCACGCCGAAGGCGAGGAACATCCCGCCGCCGCCAAAATCGCCGATCAGGTTCATCGGCGCCAACGGGCGCTCGCCCGGACGGCGCACTTGGCCGAGCACGCCCGACAGCGAGATGTAGTTGATGTCGTGCCCCGCCGCCATCGCGTACGGCCCTTCCTGACCCCACCCGGTCATCCGGCCATAGACCAGCTTCGGATTGCGGGCCATGCAGACGTCGGGCCCGATACCCAGCCGCTCCATCACGCCGGGTCGGTAGCCCTCGAGCAGGATGTCGGCCTGATCGGCCAGCTGCAGGAAGGTCTCCACACCCTCGGGGTGTTTGAGGTCGAGCGCGATGTTCTTACGACCGCGCAGCATCGTGTCGGCGTTCGGCGCAGTCGGCGCCGGACCACGCACCACCTGTGACTTCTCCACACGAATGACTTCCGCCCCCATGTCGGCGAGCAGCATTGCCGCGAACGGTCCCGGTCCGAGGCCGGCGAGTTCGATGACTTTGTAACCAGAAAGGGGTCCAGACATGCCTGTGTTTTAGTACGGCAGCCGTGATGCCGTGTCATCGGCCCCGCTGAGTACGATCCGACCGATGTGGCGACGCACCCGCTGGGCGACCCTCCTGCTCGCCTGCTCGTTGATGGCCTGCTCCAACGGCGGATCAGCGTCGCCCACGACCGGAAGCACTGTCGCCGCCACCACGACGGCCGCTGCCAGCACCAGCACCAGCACCAGCACCACGACGGCCGCTATCAGCAGCACGACCCTCCCGCCGGAGCCGCATCGCGTGTTCCCCGTGCAGGATGCTGCGCACAGCAGCTTCGCCGACGAACACCACGACTACCCCGCGGCCGACATTTTCACCGCCCACGGGTGCGGGGCGCCGCTCGTCGCTCCAGTCGACGGTGTCGTGCTGGAAGTCAACCGAGTCGACCAGTACAAGGGTGGCACCGGCGGTCCGGCAGCGCGCGGTGGTATCTCGCTCGCCATCCGCGGCAACGACGGCGTGCGCTACTACATGGCACATTTCCGGGCGCTGGAAGAGTTCCTCACCCCTGGCCTGGCGATCACCGCCGGCACCATCGTCGGGCAGATGGGACGCACCGGCCGGGCAGGCGCATGCCACTTGCACTTCGCACTGTCACCGATCTGCCCCAACCCAGACTGGTGGGTACGACGCGGGGTGATCTGGCCGCAGCACTATCTGCGCGACTGGAAACAAGGTATCGAGACCTCGCCGGTCGCCGAGATCCAGACATGGTCGGCGGCCAACCCCGACATCTGCAGCACCCCGGCGACGAACTAGCGCGCCAGGCGCGTGTGATTCAGCATCGCCCCGGTGAGCATCGGCCACAGCGGCTCGGGCATGTCGTGACCCATGTCGGCGACGAAAAGCAGGTGTGCACCCGGGATCAATTCCGCGGTGCGGAACCCTCCGCTGGGGGTGATGAGTGTGTCGTCACGGCCGTGGATGACCAGTGTCGGCACAGCGAGCGCCTGCAAACCCTCGGTGCGACGGCCGCTGGCGTAAATCGCGGCCAACTGACGCGGGCTGCCCTCTGGGTAGAACGAACGGTCGAAGTCGCGGGCCGCATTCCGCTTCACCAGCGCTTCGTCGCGGTACTTCTTCGACTGCCACACCATCCACGTCGGGGCGGACGCGATGTACTCGTCGCGGTTCGTGGGAGCCGGGGCGAAGATCGCCACCGCAGCTTCTGCTGACGGCTGACCGACCTCGATCTCCCCAGGCTGGCTCATCACCGAGATCAGCGAGATCACCCGCTGCGGATACTCGATTGCGACTGTCTGCGCGATCATGCCGCCCATCGACGCGCCGAGCACGTGCGCCCGCTCGATACCGAGGTGATCGAGCAATCCAATCGCGTCGGCCGCCATATCGCTCAGCGTGTACGGCACCGCTGGCGGCGCAGCGTCCGCGAACGCAGCTGCCATGACTGCGCCGAGGTCGACCTCAGCCCCGTCGAGTTTCGTGGACAGGCCGCAGTCGCGGTTGTCGAAGCGAATGACGTAGTGACCACCTGCGGCCAGCAGTTCACAGAAACGTTCGTCCCACGCCGTGAGTTGCGCTGAGAACCCCATGACCAAGAGGAGCGCTGAGTCGGTCGGCGAGCCGAACGTCTCGTACTCGAGTTCCATACCGGTACTGACAAGGGCGCGGGGCATCCGCGCAGGTTAACGGTGCCGCCACCCACTAGCTTCGATCGCCATGACGATCTTCGGAGTGCACGTGGGGTTGCAGCACACCAGCGCGGACGAGTTGCGCGCAGTATGGCGACGGGTGGAAGAACTCGGCTTCGGCTGGATCAGCGTGTGGGACCACTTCTACGGCGCCACCGGCACACCGGATGACGCCGAGTGTCTGGAAGCAGTAGCGATGCACGCCGCACTTGCGTGCTCCACCAGCCGGGTGGAGGTCGGTTCGCTGGTCTACAGCATCGGCTACCGCCACCCGGCGGTGTTGGCCAAAGCGATCACCACCATCGATCAGCTCAGCGGTGGTCGGGCGGCGATGGGAATCGGCGCAGGCTGGGCCAAAGTGGAATACAACGCCTACGGCATCGAGTTCCCCGGCGTGAAGACGCGCATGGACCAACTGGAGGAAGGGATCCAGTGTCTGCGCGGGTTACTCCACGACGAGGTCACCGACTTCAACGGCACGTGGTTCCAGCTCACGAACGCTCGCAACGAACCTCGGCCGGTGCAGGCCAAGTTGCCGATCTGGGTGGGTGGCGGCGGCGAGCAGCGCACACTGAAGATTGCCGCCAAGTACGCCGACGGGTGGAACGTTCCGTTCATCGCTCCCGAGTTGTTCGCCCACAAGAACCAAGTGCTCGACCAGCACTGCGCGACGGTGGGCCGCGAGCCCAGCGAGATCCGGCGGGCGATCAACCTCGGCCTGGCGTTCACCGAGGAAAGTCTGCAGCAACAGTTCGGCGCGATCGCCGAGAGTGTGCGTCCGGGTGTGCTCACCGGAAGCCACCAGCAGGTGGTTGACCGCATCGGCCAGTATGTCGCTGCCGGAGCACAGCAGGTGAACATCGCCTTGCGGGCGCCGTTCGACCTCGATGTGCTCGAACAGTTCAGTCAGTTGCTCCAACTCAGCTGAGTTGGCTCAAGCTGAGGTGGTTCAGCCCAGCAAACGCTGCTTCTGAGCGTCGAACTCTTCTTGCGACAGCGTGCCGCGCTGCAGCATTCCCTCAAGTCGCTCGAGCTGTTCAGTGACATCTCCGCCCAACGCTTTGGTGGTCGCGGCGGCCGCGTATCCGCCGCGCCGAATGGCCAGACCCTCCATCTGCGCGTGCACGAGGTTCTGCACCTGATCCGGATGGCGGATATCGGTGAAACGCTGCTGGCCGTCCTCGCCGCCAGACTCGATGAGCAAGTCGCCGGCGCCGAGCATGCGCTCGAAGATGCTCTGGTTGAAGTTGACGTTGTTCACACGCTCGAGCGGAATCTCGATACCGCTCTTGGCGATGACACCCTGGCGGAAGATGAGCCGCTGCGAGGTGATCACGAAGTTGGTAGTGGCCCACTTCAAGTAGCGACCGATGAGCCACAGTGCGGTGACGACGAGCAGGGCGATGACGACATACGTGGCGATGTCCTTGCCGCTGCCGCTGTCGAGCTGCCACGCGACGACGATGCCCAGGACGATGGCGCCGACCAATGACAGCGCTGGCTCGGCGAAGTACCACCAGTGCGGGTGCATGTCGAGCGCGATGGTCTCGTTGGCGTTGAGATTCTTCTTCGGGTACGGCATGTCCAGAGAATAGCTCTCACACCCACCCTCTATCGTGAGCGCCGTGAGCACCCTGTTGTCCGGCCTCGATCCGCAGCAGGTGGAGGCCGTCACCACCATGGCGGCCCCGCTGGCGATCGTCGCCGCCGCTGGCTCGGGCAAGACGACTGTGCTCACCCGGCGCATCGCGCACCGCATCGCCGAGGGCAGCGCACTCCCCCAGCACGTCCTGGCGCTCACGTTCACCCGCGATGCTGCCGCCGAACTTCGCCGGCGCCTGCGCCGACTGGACATCCGCGAGCAGGTGGACGCCGGCACGTTCCACGCCGTGGCCCTACGCCTTCTGAGCGACAGAGCACTGGGACGCAACGCGCCAACCCCCCAGCTGGCGGGCGACCGGCTGCGGTTGATGCGCGAATGCGTCACACAGTTGAAGCTGACCTGCGAGCCCTACGGCGCCATGGCCGACCTCGACTGGGCCCGTGCCCGGCTGATCGCGCCCGACCGTTACGAGTCGGCCATCCGCCTGGAGCGGCGCCGCAGCAGCGTGCCGACGGCACGCTTCGCCGATCTTGCCGAGGCCTACGAGCGGCTGAAACAGCGCCGAGGCGTGGTCGACTTCGACGATCTGTTGCACCAAACGTTGACCGCATTGCACACCGACCCCCAGTGGGCCGAAGGTGTGCGCTGGCGCTACCGACACTTCTTTGTCGACGAAGTGCAAGACCTCAACCCGTTGCAGCACACGGTGTTGGAAGCACTCCGCGACGGGCGCCCCGACCTGTGCTTGGTGGGCGACCCACGGCAGGCCATCTACGGCTGGAACGGAGCCGACCCGTCCACTCTGGCGGACGTCGAACTGCGCTATCCGGGGGTCACGGTGGTGCGTCTCGGGTCGAACTACCGATGCTCCCCGCAGGTCGTGCGCGCCGCCGCAGCGGTGCTCTCCGCCGCTGGCCAACTCGATGACGCCCAGAGCCGGCAACCTTCGGCCGCCGCAGTCGCGGTGCTGCCGTTCCCCGACGAACATGCCGAAGCCGACGCGGTGGCACGTCGGGTGCGCGACATGATGCACCATCGCTCGGGCAGCGAACTGGCGGTGATGGCACGCACCAACGAGCAGCTCACCGTGCTCGGTGCGGCGCTCACCCGCTACGGCATCAACACCGAACGCTCCGCCGGCCGCTCGCCACTCGACACGGCGCTCGCCAATGCGCATCGCTGCACGAACCGCGATCAACTCGCGGGCTGGGTCGATGCCGTGCTGCTGGACGGCGACGACATCGCCCGCCGCGTGGCGCAGGAGGCCGACCGCTTCCTGTCCTCAGGCGAATCGGGGACGTTCCGGGCGTGGCTGGAGGCCCGCACCCCATTCGACGACCTCGAACCCGACGATCGTCGCGACTCGGTGTCGCTCTTGACGTTCCACGCCGCCAAGGGACGTGAATGGTGGGGTGTGGTGGTGTGCGGTGCCGAGGACGGTCTGGTTCCACATGCCAGTGCGTCATCCGCTGCCCAACTCGCCGAAGAGGCCCGCCTGTTCTACGTCGCCATCACACGCGCGGCCAACGACCTCACGATCACCCACGCGAGCAGCCGCCATGGCAAGCCCGCTGCACCCAGCCGCTGGCTTGCGGCGGTCGCCGACAGCGGTGTCGCCGACGAGGTCGTGGTGCCTCCCGCGCGCCCCACCCGCACCATCGACCCGTTGGCCGCGCTGCGCGAGTGGCGGGCGGCGATCGCCCGTGCGTCCGGCCAACCCGACGCGGCAGTGTGCACCGATCGTGTGCTGCGGTCGCTCGCCGCCGACCCTCCGACGTCCGCCGCCGACCTGGCCCAGCGGCTCGGCATCACCGAGACCGCCGCGGCCCGTCTGCGGCCGCTGCCCGTCTAGACGAGGTCGACGATCACCGGCGCGTGATCCGACGGCGAGGTGCCCTTGCGAGCGTTGCGGTCGACGATCGCGAACGTGCAGCGCTGGGCCACCGATGGAGTGCCAAGCACGAGGTCGATGCGCATCCCGCGCCCCTGGTGAAAGTCACCGGCGCGGTAGTCCCACCAGCTGTAGAGCTTGCCCTCGGCGTGGTGCATGCGGAACAGGTCGGACATGCCCCAGTCGCAGAGTGCTGCCAGTTCGGCACGTTCGGCAGGGCTGACGTGTGTGGCGCCGATCAACTTTTTCGGGTCGTGCACGTCGAGATCGGTGGGGGCGATGTTGAAGTCGCCCGTCACCACCACTTGATCATCTGGCGTTCCCTGTGCAGCCACATGGGCCCGCAGCCGGGCCATCCAGCGCAGCTTGTACTGGTAGTGCTCGTGGTCGAGCGACCGACCGTTGGGCACGTACACACTGCTGACCCGCACTCCCCCGCACATGGCCGTGATGAGGCGCGCCTCGGCATCGGGCTCGGCGCCGTCAGCGAAGTTGGCGACCACATCGGAGAGTCCGACCTTGGAGAGGATCGCGACACCGTTCCACTGACCCTGCCCGTGATGCGCGCTCTCATAGCCGAGCGACGCGAACGTCAGCCCGGGGAACGCGTCGTCGGTCATCTTGGTCTCTTGGAGGCACAGCACATCGGGCTGCACATCGGTCAGCCACTCCTCGACACGCGGCAGACGAGCCTTCAGCGAGTTGACGTTCCACGTGGCGATACGCACAGCCAGCCCTACTTACTTCGCGGTGCGAGCGCGTCGCGGTGCGGCCGCAACCTTCTTGACCGGCGCAGCCACCTTCTTGACCGGCGCAGCCACCTTCTGGACCGGGGCAGCCTTCGTCACCGGAGCCGCGACCTTCTTCACCGGAGCAGCCACCTTCTTCACCGGAGCAGCCACCTTCTTCACCGGAGCAGCCACCTTCTTCGTGGCTGCCGCCTTCTTCGGCGCTGCTCGCGTTGCTGCTGGCGTCACAACCAACGGCTCCACCACCTGCGGTGCGGCCGCAGCCTTCTTGCGCGTGCCCCCACGCTTGGCGGGCGCTACCGCGGCGACCGCGTTGCCGACACCAGGAATCGCCAGATCGATACTGCGCTTGGCCGGCACAAAGCTGTCGACCACGAGCGTCACCGATTCGCCGACCTTCATGAACTCGCGAGCGCTACGCGGAGCCGGATCCGCCATCAGCCGCAGCGGCACGTAGCCCATGACCTCGCCGATGCGCACGTAGGCGCCGTGCGACGAGTAGTGATCGACCAGCGCGTTCACGCTGGTTCCCACGGGGTGGACGCCCACGAACGTGAGGAAGGTGAGCAACTCGTTCACGGTGCTGCGTGGCGCCGGGGCGGCGTCTCTGGCCGGAGCCTTGTCCACCACCGGAGCGCGCTGACCGCGCTCCTTGACCACCCTGGCCGGTCCGGGCGGCGGCGCCTTGGGCACCGGCATCGGGCGACTGCTCTCGGGGCTGCCGACGCGCACGGTCTCGTCACCCGCCTTCGCACCTCGCTTGCGCTTGGCCTCGCTCATCACCTTGCGGCTGAGCGGCCCACGTACGGGCAGACGGTTGACGAACACCCAACCCACATGCGGCACGGGTTTGCCGCCGATCAGACGACCCTCGTCGAACAGCCAGTCGTACTGACCGTGGAACTCCTGGAAGCTGTCGTTCGACAGGATGGTTGCCTTGGCCTTGTTGGCGATACTCAGCACGAAGGCATCGCCACGCCCGATCGCGCCGGCAGGCGGTGCGACGAGTTCGTTGTTGGCGACCGCGTCGTCGAACTCGACGCTCTCCTTCGAATCGATGCGGTGACCGAACGTGGCATCGACGACGACCGTGATGAGCGAATCAGGGTGCTCGTCCATGAACGCGAGCACGGCTTCGTTCAGTTGTTTGAGGCTGGGGAGGGTGCGCCCTTCGGTGGCGATGTTCGACCCGTCGACGACGACATGTTGAGGCATACCTGACGCAGCCTACGATGCCCCGGTGAAGAAAGCCGTCCTCTGGGACTTCGGTGGGGTCATCCTCAGCAGTCCGTTCGAAGCGTTCAACCAATACGAAACCGAGCACGGCGTACCGCTCGACCACATCCGCACGGTCAACGCCACCAACCCGCACGACAACGCGTGGGCACTGCTGGAGCGCAGCGAAGTGTCGCCGGCAGAGTTCGACCGCCGATTCGCCGACGAGTCCGAGGCGCTCGGCCACCGCGTTCCCGGTGCACACGTGCTCGGTTTGCTCGGTGGTTCGATCCGTCCCGAGATGGTCGCGCTGCTCGACAGGGTGAAGGCTGCGGGCTACAAGGTTGCCTGTCTCACCAACAACATGTCGCTGCCGCGTGCAGACCCCGAGCGCGAAGCCGCGTTGACTGCCGTGATGGCCCGCTTCGACGCAGTGGTCGAGAGCGCCAAGGTCGGTGTGCGCAAGCCAGAGGTGCGCTTCTACGAGATCGCCTGCGAACTCCTGCAGGTGCATCCACACGAGTGCATCTTCCTCGACGACCTCGGCATCAATCTCAAGCCGGCCGCGGCCATGGGGATGTCCACGATCAAGGTGCTCAACGCAGCGCAGGCCATCGCCGACCTGTCCGCGCTCCTCGGATTCGACAGCCGAGGCGAATGACCGCACGCCACCGGTTGCCGGCGCTGCGGGAATGGCTCGCAGTCGTGGGCGCATGGTGCATCGGCGCGGTCGTGTTCTTTCGGCTGGTTCTGACCTCTGGGTTCGAGCGTCTCACTGGCGAGCCCGGCGATAGCCGACTGATCACGCTGCTGCACGAACACTGGTTGGAGGTGCTCCGCGGCAATCAGAGTTGGCGGTCGCCGAACTTCTTCCATCCGCTGACGAACACCCTCGGCTTGTCCGACACGTTCCTGCTCGACGAGGTGCTCTACGCGCCACTGCGGCTGATCGGGCTCGATCGCTACCTGGCGACCCAGTGGATGCTGGTACTCATGAGCCTGATCGGGTTCGTCGGTTGTTATCGCGTGTGCACCCGACTCATCGGCGCCCACCGCGGGCCGGCGATCGCGTTGGCCTACGTCTTCACGTTCGCCAACAACCTCGCGATCCAAGCAGGCCACCTGCAGTTGTTCTCCGTGTATTGGGTGCCGCTCATCATCCTCGCCGGCGCCCACATCTTCTCGGCGCCCACCCGTCGTAGCGAGGCGTGGTGGGCGGCGCTCACGGGAGTGCTCCTCGGACTCCTCGTCTACTCCACGTTCTACATCGGGTGGTTCACGTTGTTCGCCGCCACGATGTTGACCCTGAGGATGACCGTGCACCTGCGCTCCCGCCTCCCCGAACGCCCCGCGCGCACCCTGGCCATTCGCTGTTGGCGACCGATCGCGGCTGGCGCTGGCGGCTTCACGCTGGTCATGATCCCGTTTGCTCTCACCTATCTCCCGATCCTCGACCGCACGGGCGGGCGCAGCTTCAATGAAGTCGCTGCCCTGTCCCCCACGGTCACCGCCGTGCTCAACGTCGGTGACAAGAATTTCGTGTGGGGTCGCTTACTGAAGTGGCTCACGAGCGACGCAGCCACGCTGCGCCAGGTCGAGACCACTACCGCGATCACGCCGCTCCTGTTCGGTGCGCTCGTCGTGTGTGCGGTGCTCGTCGCACGACGATGCAAGGGCGACACGTCGGTGCGCACTGCGGCGGCGCGGTCGCTGTTGACCGTCGCACTGATCTTCGTCGTGCTGCCGGTGAGGATCGGCAACTTCTCCATGTGGCGCGCGATCTGGATGTTCGTGCCCGGAGCGCGCGCACTGCGTGCGGTTGACCGGATCCAGATCGTCACCGGCCTCGTTGCGGTGTTGGCAATCGCCGCCAGTGCCGTCGTGCTCGGAGTCGGTGAGCGCGCATCGACACGCCGAACGCCGCGACTGCTACTGGCATTCGGTGCGCTCCTTGCGTTCGAACAAGCGAACATCGGGAACCATGCTCAGGTGCATCACGAGCGGGAGTTGGCGCTGATTCGCGATGCGCCGCAACCCCCTGCCGCCTGCCACAGCTTCGTGATCCTGCCGACGGAATCCACGCCCGATGTGGTGCGCAACGTCGACGCGATGATCATCGCCCAGACCCGGCGACTGCCGACTGCGAACGGGTACTCCGGCGGGATCCCCGAGTTCTGGGATCTCGCGCCATCCGCCGAGGACTACGCCGAACGGGTGCGCCGCTGGAGCCGGTACCACTCGCTGACGGACGTGTGCGCATACGACCCGGCGGCCCACACCTGGGCCACCGAGCCGTTCACCTGAGAGCGACGCGACCTAGAGATCGCGGAACGTGTCGTCCATGAGGTCGGCCAGTTCCTGATCGTGGATCGCCTTGGTACCGGTGGCCGGGCTGCCGCTGCCGATACGACTGACGACACGAAGGTCGTAGCCCTGCTCCTTGATCTTCCAGAAGCGGGCCTCGACGAAGCGCCACGGGCCCATGTTGTCGGGCTCTTCCTGGAGCCACACGACCTGTTTGGCGTTCGGGTACGTCGCCAGGATCTCGCGCATGCGGTCACCGGGGAACGGGTACAGCTGCTCGACGCGCACGATCGCCACCGGAGCATTGCGCTTGCCGCGCTCGCTGATCGCATCCCATGCCACCTTGCCGCTGCAGAACACCACGCGCTGCACGGCATCGCGATCGGTGATGAACGGATCGTCGAGCACTTCTTCGAACGAACCGTGCGTGAGTGCCTCGACCGGCGAACGGCTCTCCTTCATCCGCAAGGGCGCCTTCGGCGTGAACAGCACGAGCGGTTTGCGCACGTCGCGGCGTACCTGGCGGCGCAGCAGGTGGAAGTACTGGCCAGCGGTAGTGGCGTTGCACACCTGAATGTTGTCCTCGGCACACAGGGTGAGGAACCGCTCGATGCGGGCGGAGCTGTGCTCGGGTCCCTGACCTTCGAAGCCGTGCGGTAGCAACAACACGAGGCCGTTCTCCTGACCCCACTTGTCCTCGGCGGCGACGAGGTACTGGTCGATGATGATCTGCGCGCCGTTGACGAAGTCGCCGAACTGCGCCTCCCACATCACGAGTGCTTGCTTGTTCTCGTGCGAGTAGCCATACTCGAACCCGAGTGCTGCGTACTCACTGAGCAGGCTGTCGTAGACCCACATGCTCGCCTTCTTGGAGGGCAGCGTCGTGAGCGGGATCCAGACATCCTCGTTCTCGTAGTCAACGAGCGCAGCATGGCGCTGGCTGAACGTGCCACGGCGGCTGTCCTCACCGGCGAGGCGCACAGGTGTGCCCTCGCTGATCAGCGAACCCAATGCCAGCAGTTCAGCAGTGGCCCAGTCGAGTTCGCCGGCCTCGTGATAGGTCTTCGAACGGGTCTCGAACTGACGCATCAGCTTCGGATGCGGTGTGAAGCCGTCCGGGTAGGCAGTGAAGTGGTCGAAGATCGAATCGAGCAACGAGCGCTCGACACCGGTCTCGACATGCGGGCGCACACCCATCGGCTTGGGCGGCCTGGCCACCTTCACCGTCGGCGGCGCTTCGGCGCGTGCTTGGTCGAGCGAGACCTGCAGCTTCTGCTGGAAGTCGGCCAACGCACCTTCGGCCTCGTCGACAGTGATATCGCCACGCTTCACCAACGCCTCGACATACAGCTTGCGCACGCTGCGCCGCTCGGCGATCGCCTTGTACATCAGCGGTTGCGTGTAGCTGGGGTCGTCGCCCTCGTTGTGACCATGGCGGCGATAACACACCATGTCGATGACGACGTCCTTGTGGAACTTCTGGCGATACTCGAATGCCAACTCAGCGACGCGCACACACGCCTCGGGGTCGTCGCCGTTGACGTGGAAGATTGGCGCCTGCACGGTCTTGGCCACGTCGCTGCAGTAGAGGCTGCTACGCGAGTGGTGCGGGCTGGTGGTGAACCCGATCTGGTTGTTGATGATCAGGTGGATCGTGCCGCCGACTCGGTAGCCCGAAATATCGCTCATCGCGAGGCACTCGGCGACGATGCCCTGGCCGGCGAACGCTGCGTCACCGTGGATGAGGATCGGCAACGACGGGAAGCTGTACGGCGGATCGATACCGTCCTGGATGGCACGCACGATGCCCAACACGATCGGGTCGACGGTCTCGAGGTGGCTGGGGTTCGCCGCCAATTCGACACGGATCGATTCGCCATGTGAACCCTCATAGGTGCCGGTGGCACCGAGGTGGTACTTCACATCGCCCGACCCCTGCACAGAGCTGGGGTCGACATGACCCTCGAACTCCTTGAAGATCTGGTCGTAGCTCTTCCCCACGATGTTCGCCAACACGTTCAGGCGTCCACGGTGGGCCATGCCCAGCACCGACGAGTCGAGCCCGGCATCAGCGGCCATCGACAGCACCTGGTCGAGCACCGGGATGGCGCTCTCGGAACCTTCGAGGCCGAAGCGCTTCGTGCCGACGTACTTCGTCGCCAGGAACTTCTCGAATGCCTCGGCAGCGTTCAAGCGCTCGACGATGCGACGCTTGCGTTCCTTGGTGACCTCGTACTTGACACCTTCGACCTTGCCCTGGATCCAGCGCTGCTCGGCAGTGTCCTGGATGTGCATGTACTCGACACCGATCGTGCGGCAATAGGCATCGCGCAAGGTGTCGAGCAGATCGCCCAGCGTCTGACGCTCCTTGCCGCCGACACCACCGACCAGGAACTCGCGATCGAGATCCCAGATGGTGAGGCCGTAGGTGGCGGGATCCAGTTCGGGCGGCATGGTGGGGTGCTGCCAGCGCAACGGGTCGAGGTCGGCGATGAGGTGACCGCGTACGCGGTGCACGCGGATCAGCGTGGCCACCTGCATCTGCTTGTGCAGCATCGCCTGCTCGCTGTTCAGCGAGCTGGAGTCGACCTGCCATTCGATCGACGCGTACGGCACATCGAGGCTGCGGAACACATCCTCGTAGAAGCCGTGCTCCCCGAGCAGCAGTTCGTGCACTCGCTTCAGGAACATGCCGCTCTCGGCACCCTGCACGATGCGGTGGTCGTAGGTGCTCGTGACGGTGACGACCTTGCTGACGCCGAGCGCTCCGAGGGTGCGCTGATCGGCACCCTGGAACTCGGCCGGGTAATCGATGCTGCCGACGCCGACGATGACGCCCTGACCGGGCATCAGACGCGGCACGCTCTGGACGGTGCCGATGGTTCCCGGGTTGGTGAGCGAGATGGTGGCACCCTGGAAGTCGCTGACGGCGAGCTTGTTGGTCTTTACCTTGCGCACGAGGTCTTCGTATGCCGCCAGGAAGCCGGCGAAATCGAGTGTGTCGCACTCACGTAGCACCGGCACCACCAGCGTGCGACTGCCGTCGGCCTTGGCGACGTCGACCGCGAGGCCCATGCTGACGTGCGGGTGACGGATGAGGCGCGGCTTGCCGTCGGCACCCACGGCGTAGCTGTTGTTCATGTTCGGCACTTCGTCGGCGATGGCGCGCACGATCGCATAACCGATGAGGTGCGTGAAGCTGACCTTGCCCTGGCCGGTGCGAGTTCGGTAGCTGTTGATGACCGAACGGTTCACCTCGAGCAACTTTGCCGGGATGTTGCGGAAGCTCGTGGCGGTGGGCACCGTCAGGCTGCGCTCCATATTCGCGGCGATGGCGACTCCGGCGCCGCGAATCGGCTCCCCTGGCTCCTCCCCTGCGACGGCAACGGGTGCAGCGACCGCCGCCGTCACCGGCGCCGTCACCGGCGCCGTGGCGGCCGCAGTCACGGGTGCCACCACGGGTGCGGCCACGAGGGGTTTGTAGTCGTCGAAGAACTCTCGCCAGGTGGGGCTGACCGCGTCGGGGTCCGAGCGGAACTGCTCGTACATCTCCTCGACGAGCCACGAGTTGGCGCCAAAGCTGGCAGCGGGCGTTTCCGGGGTAGTCACGTCGATCGACTGTAGTTGCGCCGACGCCTCGCGCCCCTGCTCTCTTCATGCCGTCGTTGGT
>CAIXHI010000473.1 GCA_903919215.1 uncultured Acidimicrobiaceae bacterium | reverse complement strand
CGCTGCGGGCAGCCCCGACGCGGGTGTGTACATCGGCGAGTGCTACCCGTGCAACGCGGTGCTCACCGACACCGTCAGCGAGCACAACGGTCTTGGCTACTCGGGCACCAACTCGGGCGGCAACCTGCTGATCATCAACTCGACGTTCCGCTTCAACCGTGCAGGCATCGTGCCCAACAGCGGCAGCTATGAGCTGTGCTACCCCGAGCGCGAGACCACGATCATCGGCAACCTCGTGTACAGCAACAACCAGGGTGATACGCCGGCCATCGATGTCGCGTTGTTGGCGATGGGGAACGGCATCATCGTTCCCGGTGGCGTGCTGAACGACATCGAGAACAACCTGGTGTACGACCACGACAAGGGTGGTATCTCGCTGGTGCCGTTCCTCGAAGAGGATCCGAACGACAGTGTGCCCGCGCCGGACAAGTGGGACACGACATGCGCCGAGTCCAAGCTGGTGCGCCCCGTTGATCCGGGCGGCGCCATCCTGTGGGACTCGATGCAGAACACCGTCAAGGGCAACGTGCTCGAGGACAACCGGGGCGCCGACATTCTCGTCGCTGCGGTCGGCACGGAGGTCAGCACACTGGGCAACTGCTTCGCTGGCAACACGTTCACCACGAGCCTGCCGAAGAACATCGAGACGCTGGCGCCGTGCGGTGCCACCGGCACCGGCGACTGGGCCGACGGGGCGTACGACATCCTGCCCTGGCTATCTGAGGTGCACCCGCCGTCGGTCGACTGGAAGACCTCGTCGCTCCCGGCCCTCGAACTGCAGGAGAACATGCCGGACGCGGCCACCGCTCCGGCCCGCCCGGCCACCGACGTGCCGATGACGGTCGACCTGGCTGCGATCGCCGTGCCGAAGAAGCCTGCCTGATCCGCAGATGACCTGTCGTCGTACGTTCGCCGCCGTCGCGCTCCTTGCGCTGACGGCGGCGGGCTGCGCCGATTCAGGTGGCAAGAACGCGAAGCTGGAGCTGCACCCGTCCACCGATGCCACCTCGTTGGGGCAACCCGACGCCCCGATCGCCGGCCCGCAGGGTGCGGTGCCCCAGTTCGTCGTCGAGTGCGCCTACGACCACGCTGCGCCGGATGATCCGATTGTGGCCCCTGGCGATCCGGGTGCCAGCCACCTGCACGTGTTCTTCGGCCACACGGCAGTCGACGCGGACACCACGGTGAAGTCGCTGATGTCGGGCGACACCACCTGTGACCAACCACAGGACCGAGCGGCCTATTGGGCGCCAGCGTTGTTGCGCGGCCCGGAGGTATTGCGTCCGGTGAAGAGCACTGCGTACTACCGACCTGGCCCGGGGGTGGAGCCGACCACCGTGCAGCCGTTCCCCGAGGGTCTGGTGATGATCGCCGGCAACGCAGCTGCCAAGGGCGAGCAACCGGTGTCGATCGTGGCCTGGGGGTGCGGGCAGGGCATTCTGCGCTCGGTGCTGCCGCCGGAGTGCTACGAGGGTCGCAACCTGCGATTGATCATCACCTTCCCCGACTGTTGGGATGGAGCGCACCTCGACAGCGCCAACCACCACACGCACGTCGCGTACAGCTCGCGCGGTGTGTGCCCCGCGGCGTATCCGGTGGTGATCCTGCAACTGCAGTTCCTGGTCGAGTACCCGGTATGGGGCCCGACGGCGGGGTTGGAACTGTCGAGCGGTGGG
>CAIXHI010000472.1 GCA_903919215.1 uncultured Acidimicrobiaceae bacterium | reverse complement strand
TTCGCGGAGATCTCGGATGGCGCGTTGGGCGTCGAAAGCAGCAGTGGTCACGCCGCGGACGTTAGCGCGCGACGGAGAACGCGAGCATCGCGGCGGCGATGGGTGCGAGCTGTGTCGCCGTGAGCGACACCGGCCCGAGCGTGGGAGCGATGGTGGTCTCGGTGACTGGTCCGCTCGCCTTGGCGAAGGCCTTGCGTGCGTTCGTGCCGTAGGCCGTGACGGCGACGCTGGTGCCGTCGGGGGCCACCGCAAGCACCGAGACGACGTGTGGCCCGCTGGACACGAACGTGCGGTCATCGATGGCGGTGAACTTCACCTCGCTGGGAATCCACTGCGGCGAGGCGGCGGCGATGGAGCGCCATGCGGTGACGGTGAGTTCAGTTCCGTCGGCGAACGTGACGTACACAATGCGGTCCGTCGGGCAGAAGGAGGTGTCGGGGGCCACGTCGCGAATGGCCGAAGTGGAGTACGAGCCGATGTTGGCGGCGATGGACGACAGGCCGGCCTTCGCGAAGTCGCCGAGTCGGGAGCTGGCGCTGATCTCGCCGTCGAGGTTCAACGCGCCGTCGGCGTCGTAGGAGTACCAGTACTTCGCCGCTGCGTTCACGGTGCCGGGATCATCGATGCACCCGATGTCAGCAGGCGTGTTGGCGGTTGGCACGGTGGGAACCGGTGGTGTCCCCGGCGTGCTTTCGCGCCTCCACACCAAGGCCCCGGCGACAGCGACGACCGCAACCAGCACGGTGATCGCGACGGTTCGCCGGCGCTGTCGGCGACGGCCGAGCATGTGCAGTCCCATGTCAGTGGGCGGTGTTTCGTCGGCGGCGACCGTGACGTTCGATGGCTAGCTGCACGAGTTCGTCGATGAGGTCGTGATACTCGACGCCGCTGGCGATCCAGAGTTTCGGGTACATCGAGATCGGGGTGAACCCCGGCATCGTGTTCACCTCGTTGAGCAGGAACCCGCGCCCGTGCTCCTCGAAGAAGAAGTCGACGCGTGACAGGCCCTCGCAGCGAAGGGCAGAGTAGGCCCGCAACGCGAGGGCGCGAACCTGCTCGGTCTGCGCCGGTGTGAGCGGTGCGGGAATCAGCGCCTGCGAACCGGTGTCGACGTACTTGTCGGCGTAGTCGTAGAACTCGGCCCCCGGCACGATCTCACCAGGCACGCTGGCCCTGGGCTGCAAGTTGCCGAGCACCGCAACCTCGATCTCACGACCCACGATCGCTTCCTCGATGACGGCCCACTCGTCGTACGCGAACGCCAGGTCGAGGGCGTCGTTCAGGGCCTCGACGGTCTTGGCCTTGCTCACGCCGACGGACGAGCCCATGTTCGCCGGTTTGACGAAGACTGGAAGGCCGAGTGAGTTGGCCAGGTGCGCTGGAGTGCCGGGGCCACGCAGATCGGCGCGCAGTGAGATGTGTCGCGCCTGCGGGAGGCCGTGCGCTGCTGCGACCTCTTTGGCCATCGCTTTGTCCATCGCCACGGCGGAGCCCAAGACGCCAGAGCCGACATACGCAAGGTCGGCGAGTTCCAGCATTCCTTGTACTGTCCCGTCCTCACCCAGTGGTCCGTGCAGCAGGGGTACCACGACAGTGACGACGCCAGGTGACGGCGTGATCGCAGCGGTCGGCTCGATTGCGGAGCCTTCGGCGTCCAGCACCCCCGGCAGTGCGTGCGGACCTTCGGCCAGTGCCGCGAGCGCGGCTGTGGCGACCCGCCAACTGCCGTCGCGTCCGATACCGATGGGCGTGATGCGGTACTTGGCCGGGTCGGCTGCCTTCAGCACGTGCGCGGCGGTCGTGCAACTGACATCGTGCTCCGCCGACTGACCGCCGAAGAGGACGATCAGATGAATCCGCTGGTCGTCGGTGGTCGGGGTGGCGGCCGTCATGCGACCCCGACGGTACCGTGTTGTGCGATGCGTTTCCGAGCAAGCGACGTGGCCGCTGCCACAGGTGGTCGACTCCACGGGCCGGATGTGGCGATCGACGGGGTGTCGTTCGATTCGCGCTCGCTGCAATCCGGGCAACTGTTCGTGCCACTGGTGGCCGAACGCGACGGCCATGAGTTCATCGACGCGGCGCTGGCACGGGGTGCCGCGGCGTACCTGACGTCCAGGCCGAGGGGTGATGTGTCGGGTTCGGCCATCGAGGTGCGCGACACGTTGCAGGCGTTGATGGCGCTGGCTGCGTTCATGCGCGGTCGGTTGGACGGCGCGGTCATCGGCATCACCGGATCTGTCGGCAAGACCAGCACGAAGGATCTCGCATGGGCCGCACTCGCGGCAAGCCGTCGCACGTGGGCCAACGAGCGCAGCTTCAACAACGAGCAGGGTCTGCCCACCACGTTGCTGAACACTCCCGAGGTCACCGAGGTGTTGGTGCTGGAGATGGGCATGCGCGGCCACGGCGAGATCGCCGAGTTGTGTCGTATCGCTCGGCCGACGATCGGTGTGGTCACCCGCGTCGCCGAGGCGCACAGTGATCGCGTGGGTGGACTCGAGGGTGTTGCCCGAGCCAAGGGTGAACTCGTCGAGAGCCTCCCATCCAATGGCGTGGCGATCCTCAACTACGACGACATCCGCGTGCGCTCGATGGCTGAGCGCACATCGGCGCGGATCGTTTACTACGGCGAGAGCGCAGACTCCGCGGTGCACGTGCGCGTGTCGCAGGTGCGTCTCGACGACATCGCTCGGCCCACGTTTGCCCTCGACACCCCGTGGGGTGCCACCACGGTGCACCTCGGCGTCAGCGGTCGGCACATGGTGCACAACGCTGCTGCTGCGCTGGCATGTGTCGGTGTGGTCGGCGGCGAGCTCGTCGCCGGTGCTGCTGCACTCAGCGACGCGGGGTTGACATCGATGCGGATGGAGATCCAGCGGACGTCAGCGGGTGCGACGATCCTGAACGACTCCTACAACGCCAACCCCACCAGCATGCGCGCTGCGCTCGACGCGCTGGCCGACCTGCCTGCGAGGCGGCGGGTCGCCGTGTTGGGGTTGATGGCCGAGATTGCCGATGCGGAAGCCGAGCATCGCTCGATCGTCGAGTACGCACGCGGCCGCGGTATCGAAGTGCTCGCCTTCGGCACCGACCTCTACGGACTCACCCCGGTGGCCGACGCTGTGGCAGCACTGGGGTCACTCGCCGGCGGGGATGCCGTGCTGGTCAAAGCGAGCAGGGTGGTCGGGCTCGACCGCGTTGCTGCGGCCCTGTTGCTCGACCCGTCGGTCGATGCGCTCGATATCGCACCACCACGACAGCCCTAGCGCGCATACCGCGCCGAACCCCAATACCCAGCGGGCGCCGATCGCATCCATCACCGGTGCGAACAACATGTTCCCCACTGGCACAGTTCCGCCGAACGACATGAACCACAGTGCCATCACGCGCCCGCGTTCATTGTCGGCAAGACGACTCTGGAAGATGGTGTTCATCGAGGTCGTGGTCGCGAAGTAGGCGAACCCCAGCAGTGCGCCAGTGATGAACCCCCACAGCGGCGTGCGCCCGATGGCGAACAGGCCGAGGAACAGCGCGAACGCGGCGAACCCACGTCGGACCAGCATGCGTTTGTCGGTCGCCACGAACACCGTGCCGATCGCCAGTCCGCCGAGGCACGCGCCCATACCCCACGTGGCATAGATCCACTCGTAGGTGGTGCTGTTCTTCTTCACGCCGAAGTTGAGCCGCACCACTGCGGCGAACAGGCCGACGTAGGGCAGCGAGACGAGTGAGAACACGAACAGGGTGGCCAGCAGGCGGCTCACTGCCGGGCGGCCGCGCACGATGCGGATACCCGAGGAGAGTGCGCGCAGGCCGCCGGGCTGATTGCTGGGCACTGGCCGCGGGATGCGCGTGCGCAGCAGTCCGCCCACCACGAACAAGTACGTGACG
>CAIXHI010000471.1 GCA_903919215.1 uncultured Acidimicrobiaceae bacterium | reverse complement strand
CAGCGACGCCTTGGTGATGCCCATGATCTCGGGACGACCCTCGGCGGGCTTCTTGCCCTCCTCCACCATGTGGCGGTTCGTGTCGCGGAACACCTTGGCATCCGCACGCTCGCCGGGCAGGAAACCGGTATCGCCGGGCTCCTGCACGCCGATACGACGGGTCATCTGGCGCACGATCAGCTCGATGTGCTTGTCGGAGATCGACACACCCTGGTCGCGGTAGACCTTCTGCACTTCTTCGACGAGGTACGTCTGGGTCTCGCGGATGCCCTTGATCTCCATCAGTTCCTTCGGATCGAAGGGACCGTCGGTGATCGGGTCGCCAGCCTTGACGTCCTGACCGTCAACGACGATCGGACGGCTGCCGGTGGGCAGGATCAACAGGTGCTCTTCACCCTGATCGTCGATCACCGTGATCGGGATGCCCTTACCCTCGTCGTCACCAATGCGCAGTACGCCGCTGGCACGGGCCAGACGGGCCGAACCACGCGGGGTACGGGACTCGAACAGTTCCACGACGCGGGGCAGACCGCCGGCGATGTCCTTACCCGCCACACCACCGGTGTGGAACGTACGCATCGTCAGCTGGGTGCCAGGCTCACCGATCGACTGGGCGGCGATGACGCCCACCGCTTCGCCGAGCTCGATGCTCTTGCCGGTGGCCAGCGAACGGCCGTAGCACCGAGCACACACGCCAAGCTCTGCGTCGCAGGTGACCACTGAACGGATACGAACGCGATTGACCTTCGGGTCGTCGCGTAGCGCCTCCATCTCCTTGTCGCCCACGAGCATGTTGCGCGGGTACACGGTGCCGTCGGAGAGGGTGACCTCTTGCGACAGCGCACGACCGAACAACTTGGTCTCGAGGTGGCTGCGACGGTTGGGCGTGTCCTTCTCGACATGCTCGAGCCACAGACCGAGGTTGGTACCGCAATCCGTCTCGCGAATGATGAGCTCCTGCGCCACGTCGACGAGACGACGCGTCAGGTAACCCGAGTCGGCGGTACGCAGCGCCGTGTCGACGAGGCCCTTACGGGCACCCGGCGTGGCGATGAAGTACTCGAGCGTCTCGAGACCCTCACGGAAGTTCTTCTTGATCGGGCGAGGAATCATGTCACCACGAGGGTTGGCCACGAGGCCGCGCATACCGGCGATCTGACGCATCTGCGTCATGTTGCCTCGGGCACCCGAGCCAACCATCATGTCGATCGGGTTGAAGCGCTGGGCCTTGAACTCGGCCTCCATCGCTGCCTGCACCTTCGCCGTGGCGTCGGTCCAGATGCGCACTTCCTGCTGACGGCGCTCGCCGTCGGTGATGATGCCGCGACGGAACTGGTTCTCGACCTTGTCGGCCATGGCCTCGTGCTCTTCGAGCAATGCGGCCTTGGCCTTCGGGGTCTTCACGTCGTCGATCGAGACGGTCAGGCCGCTCTGCGCCGCGTAGCGGTAGCAGAGGTTCTTGATCGCGTCGAGCGAACTGGCAACGACACCCTTGGCGTAGTGGTCGGAGAGGCGCTCCACGATGACGCCCATTTCCTTCTTCTTGATCACGGAGTCCATGTGACCGAAGCGAAGGGTGTAGTCCTCGGGAAGTGCTTCCTCGAACAGCAGACGACCGGCAGTGGTCTGGAACGTCTCGGCAGCCAGCGTGTCGGTGACCTGGCGGCGGAACGTGATCGGGGCATGCAAGTGCAGGCTTCCCTCGTCGATCGCACGCAGGACTTCCCACATGCGACGGAAGATACGGCCTTCGCCGGGGGCGCCTTCGACCTGCTCGGTGAGGTAATACCCACCGATGATCAGGTCTTGGCTGGGGGTCACGATCGGGCGACCCGATGCCGGCGACAGGATGTTGTTGGCGCTGAGCATCAGCACGCGGGCCTCGGCCTGCGCTTCGGCGGACAGCGGCACGTGAATGGCCATCTGGTCACCGTCGAAGTCGGCGTTGAACGCGGTGCAAACCAGCGGGTGGATCTGCAGGGCCTTGCCCTCCACCAGCACGGGCTCGAAGGCCTGGATGCCGAGGCGGTGCAGGGTTGGTGCACGGTTGAGCATGACCGGGTGTTCCTTGATGACATCTTCGAGGACGTCCCACACCTGCGAGCGACGACGCTCGACCATGCGCTTGGCGCTCTTGATGTTCTGCGCCAACTCGAGGTCGACGAGACGCTTCATCACGAACGGCTTGAACAGTTCGAGGGCCATCAGCTTCGGCAGACCGCATTGGTGCAGCTTCAGCGTCGGGCCACAGACGATGACCGAACGACCGGAGTAGTCGACGCGCTTACCGAGCAAGTTCTGACGGAAGCGACCCTGCTTACCCTTGAGCATGTCGGACAGCGACTTCAGCGGACGGTTGCCCGGGCCAGTGACCGGACGACCACGGCGGCCGTTGTCGAACAGTGCGTCGACGGCTTCCTGCAGCATGCGCTTTTCGTTGTTGACGATGATTTCCGGCGCACCGAGATCGAGCAGACGCTTGAGACGGTTGTTGCGGTTGATCACGCGGCGGTACAGGTCGTTGAGGTCGGAGGTGGCGAAACGGCCACCGTCGAGCTGCACCATCGGGCGCAGTTCCGGCGGGATCACCGGGACGACGTCGAGGATCATGGCCTTCGGGTCGTTGAGACGACGGCCGTGCTCATCGCGCTGGTTGAACGAGGCGACGATCTTCAGACGCTTGATCGCCTTCTGGCGACGCTGGGCGCTGAGCGGCTTGCTGCCGCTGCCGACGTGGTCGATCGCTGCGCGCAGCTTGATCTCTTCCTCGTCGAAGTCGATGCGGTCGATGAGCGACTTGATCGCGTCGGCGCCCGTGCCGCCCTCGAAGTAATCGCCGTAACGGTCGCGCAGCTCACGCCACAGCAGTTCGTCGTCGATGATCAGACGGCCATGAAGGCTCTTGAACTCGTCCCACGTACGTGTGAGGAGATCGATCTCCATCTCGTAGCGCTCGCGGATACCGGCCATTTCCTTCTCGGCAGTCGCTTTGATCTTGCGGGCATCGGCAGAACCGGCGCCATCGGCCTCGCTCTTGGCAGCGTCGTCTTCGAGCTCCTTGAAGCGGCGATCGATCGCGATCTCGAGTTCCTTGCGGATCGCGTCGCGCTCCTCGTGGAACTCGGCTTCCAGGTTCGACAGCTCGGTGTGGCGCTTGTCCTCGTCGACCCAGGTGACCAGGTTGGCGGCGAAGTAGATGACCTTCTCGAGCTGCTTGGCCTTGAGTTCTTCCTTCGGCAGCAGACCGGCCAACAGGTATGCCAGCCAGCTACGGGTACCGCGTAGGTACCAAATGTGGACGACGGGCGCGCTGAGCTCGATGTGGCCCATGCGCTCGCGGCGAACCTTGCTGCGGGTGACTTCCACACCACAGCGTTCGCAGACGATGCCCTTGAAGCGCACGCGCTTGTACTTGCCGCAGTAGCACTCCCAATCGCGGGTGGGCCCGAAGATCTTCTCGCAGAACAGGCCGTCCTTCTCGGGACGCAGTGTGCGGTAGTTGATCGTTTCGGGCTTCTTCACTTCACCGTGCGACCACAGACGGATCTGATCGGCGGTGGCCAGCCCAATCTTGAGCTGGTCGAACATGTTGACGTCGAGCATGTTGGGTGCCTTCCTCAGTAGCCGCTGGTGCGGCTGGCCCGGCGAGCTTCACGCTCACGGTCGTCTTCATCCGTACCGCGTTCGTTGCGGCTGATATCAATGCCCAGCTCCTCAGCGGTGCGGAACACGTCTTCGTCCATCTCACGCATCTCGATCTCGCTGCCATCGCTGGCAAGGACCTCGACGTTGAGGCAGAGCGCCTGCATTTCCTTCATGAGCACCTTGAAGCTCTCAGGAATGCCGGGCTCCGGGATGTTCTCGCCCTTGACGATGGCCTCGTAGACCTTCACGCGGCCGAGCACATCGTCGGACTTGATGGTGAGCAGCTCCTGCAAGCAGTACGCCGCACCGTAGGCCTCGAGGGCCCACACTTCCATCTCACCGAAGCGCTGACCACCGAACTGGGCCTTACCACCCAGCGGCTGCTGGGTAATCATGCTGTAAGGACCGGTTGAGCGAGCGTGAATCTTGTCGTCTACCAGGTGGTGCAGCTTGAGCACATACAT
>CAIXHI010000470.1 GCA_903919215.1 uncultured Acidimicrobiaceae bacterium | reverse complement strand
GCTCTTCCCACAACCGCTCTCGCCGACCACGCCGAGCGTCTCGCCGCGTAAGACGTCGAAGCTGATGCCGCTGACGGCGTGCACCTTCAGGCCGGTATGGCCGACGGGGAACTCCATGACCAGATCTTCGACGCGCAAGATAACGTCGCCGTCGTTGCGCAGGTGTGCTTTACCAGTACCGGCCATCAGAACCCTCCGCTCATCGCTGTCGCGAGTTCCGCTGTACGTGCCCGGTGACTCGGCGAACCAACGGGGTACCAGCACGCATAGACGTGCTCGGGGTGCTCGGCGGTCATCAGCGGGGGTTCCTCTGTATGGCAACGATCCTGGGCGAACGAACAGCGGGGTGCGAAGCGACACCCGCGCGGTGGGTTGACGAGATCCGGTGGGCGACCGGGAATCACGCTCAACCGGGTGTGGCTGGGGTCCTCGATCTTCGGGATGCTCTTCAGCAATGCTTCGGTGTACGGCATCTTCATGCTGCTGAACAGCACGTTGGTGGGTGCCTTCTCCACCATCCGGCCGCCGTACATCACCATGATGTCGTCGGTGTGACCGGCCACCACGCCCAGGTCGTGGGTGACCAGGATCAACGACATATTGCGCTCGCGCTTCTGCACACCGATGAGTTCCAGGATCTGCGCCTGCACGGTGACGTCGAGCGCGGTGGTCGGCTCGTCGGCGAACAACAGGGTGGGGCCGCACGACATCGCGAGGGCGATCATCACCCGCTGGCGCATACCGCCGCTGAGTTCGAACGCGTACTGGTCGAGGCGCTTTTCTGGTTCGGGGATACGCACCTCGCGCAACAGATGCAGTGCAGTCGCCCGTGCGTCGACCTTCGACATACCGAGGTGCAGGCGCAGACCTTCGCCGATCTGCTTGCCGATACGCATCACCGGGTTCAGCGAGGTCATCGGATCTTGGAAGATCATCGACATCTCCCGGCCCCAGATCTTGCGTCGGTCGGCCAACGGCAGGTCGATGACCTCGCGGCCTTCGAACTTCACCGACCCCGAGCGCTCGGTGTTGCGCTTGGGGAGCAGGCCCATGATCGAGCGGGACAGCACGGTCTTACCCGAACCTGACTCGCCGACGATGCCCAGTGAGCGGCCGCGCTCGAGCGTGAAGCTGACACCGTCGACCGACCGGACCAGACCTCGCTCGGTGCGGAAGTGAGTGCGCAGGTCGGTGACTTCGAGCAGTGGGCCCTCGATCTGACGGCTGGCGGCCTGGATGGTGGGAGCGGGGTGCGGGCTCATCCGATTGCCTCCCGGCGGTTGAAGCGTTGGGAGAGGACATCTCCGAGCAAGTTGATTGCCAGCAGCGTCAGGAACATCACGAGCGCGGGCATCAGCGAGATCCACCACACGCCGGCCCGCAGCCGCTCGGAACCGGCGGAGATCATCGCTCCCCACGTCGGGATGGGTACTTCCACCGACAGACCGAGGAAGGCGAGTGCACCCTCGGCGACGATGAGTAGCGCCATTCCGGTGAGGGCGAACGAGAGCAGTGTGGGCACGATGTTCGGGAGAATCTCGCGGAACAGGATGCGGCTGCCTTTAGCGCCGAGGCTGCGGGCGGCGACCACGAAGTCGCGCTGTGCGTACGCGATCGTGTTGGCGCGCACCAGTCTGGTCAGCGGCGGAATGGACAAAATGACCAACGCCAAGATGATCGGCCACAGCGGTCGTGGCGCAGCCGATTCGGCGGTGTCTGGTTTGTTGAAGAACGTGACGAGGAAGATTGCGAGCAGCAGCGCAGGGAAGGCCAGCATCACGTTGGTGAGGTTGTCGATCACGGTGTCCACCCAGCCACGGAAGTAGCCGGCGACCATGCCCAGGAAGGTGCCGATGGCCAGACCGAAGGTGATCGCGAGACCGGCGATCAGCAGTGAGTTGCGCGCTCCCAGCATCGCCCGGGCGAAGAGGTCGCGCCCGTTGCTGTCGGTGCCCATCAGGCCGGCGTGCGTGGCCTTGCCTGGCAGGGTCTTGTTGAGTGGCTCTGCCCATGTGGCCCAGGTGGGCGGCAACTCGCGCTTGCTGAGGATGTCGCCCACGAGCGCCGTGCTGCAGTTGGCTGACGAGGCGCCAGGGCAGGAGTGCGGGATGTAGGGGAGCGAGTTGGCGCCGATGGCACTGATCGTGATGAACACCAGCCAGCCGATGGCCAGCCACTTGGTGATGCGGCCGCGTTTGCGCACCCGAACTTTGGCTGGTGCTCCCTGATCGATGAGCGGTACCTCGGGGGCATGTTCGTGTGCAATCACGTCGATGTCGGTCATGTCGGTCTCGTTCATGGTGTCAGCCCAGCGCTCGGCTGACGCGGACGCGGGGGTCGATCCAGGCGTAGGCCAGGTCGACCAGGAAGTTGGTGAAGACGTAGACGAGGGCCAGCACCACCACGCAGTACTGCACAGTCGGGTACTCGTGACGGAAGATGCTTTCTACGGT
>CAIXHI010000469.1 GCA_903919215.1 uncultured Acidimicrobiaceae bacterium | reverse complement strand
CCAGCGGAGCCTTCGGCCACGATTCCGATCATCACTTGGCCCATGCGACCAGCCTTGGTCTCGTTCACGACGTAATCGCGAGTGAACGGCGATCCGGTAGCGAGGCAGACACCGTTGCCGCGATCCACGGTGGCCGGATCAGGCTTTCCTCCAGTACAAATCCTGTAGCTGATCGTCTTGCTGTCGTGATCCACGACGGGCTCGATCCGTACGCTCGGCTTCCCTGCCTTCTTCGACAACTCCCATGAACGGACGAGCGGCACATGGCCAGGCCACGAAGGGTCTGGCGACTTCACTGTTCTCGCCCAGATCCACGCAAGGGGTTTGGCGGAACCCCCATCATCCATGATGAGGTCCGGGTAGTACTGTCCTATCCGACGCCTCGCCTCCTCCTCCATCCACTTCGAGTAGTAGTCGACGTCAGATGCGAGACCCTCCGCCCCCTGCCAGAACCCTCTCTGTGCGCTGGACTCTGGGTGGACTGGCGACTGGTTCCGAAAGCGGTACGGGATCTCCAGCATTGCTCTTTGGATCAGCACTGCGACCGGATTCAGGTCGCCCGAGTAAGTCGGCAGTCCGAGGCGTAGCGCCTCAAGAGGGATTGCGCCACCTCCGCCGAACGGGTCAAGAATCTTGGGAAGGTCACCGTCGCACGACTTCTCGATCTCAGCGAGGGCCTCTGCGAGAACCGCCTGGTTGTTGCTCGCTTCCCATGGCAACAGACGTTCCAGGATGTCGAACAACCGCGCCCGCTCCGCATGCTGGGTTTCTTCTGTCGGGAAGTGCTCAGGATGCGCAGACGGATCGTCGACGAGCTGTGCGAACAACACCGCCCTTGTGGCAGCAAGTGGTCGCCTCGCCCACCACCGATGCAAGTTCTGGGGATGCGGCGCAGCTCCCATTGTCTTTTGCTTGCCGCTCTCCTTGTTGATGGCCGCGAGGGGCAGAGCGACTTCGATGAGCTTCTTCTTGTAGGTCACTGGGGCTCCACTGCGTGCTCGAGAAGGGCTTCCACGTCGAGCGGTAGGTAGGTCTGCGCGAAGTGCGGTTCGTAGGTGTCGAAGGGTCTGATGAGGTAGTGCACCTTGGCACGTTCGATGGCGGGGTTGTGGGGTACCGATACGATCGCGAGCCGGAAGCGTTCGGGGTTCATCTTGGCTTGCCGCACCTGGCGGGCGCGGACCTTGATCTCGGTGTTGGCCGGCCGATGGCCCTTGACCTCGATCTGATACACGATCCCGCTGTTGCGATCGGTGGAGAGGATGTCGAACCCGGGGTTGTTGTGGTCTTGCTCTTCGGGTTCGCGTCCGAGTGCTCGCTCGGCGGCCATGACTGCGGCGACTGCGATGCGGTCGGTCTCTTCGATGACTGCCTGGTCGATCACGGGCCTAGTGCTACCCCCGAGCCGGTCGAGCAGGCCTTGGGGAATTACGAGGGCGGCACCGACGATGGTGGGGGCGTGGTTCATGAGGTCGGCTTCGATGTCGAGTTCTCGGAGGCGTCGTGCCTTGCGGGCTTCGAGTTCGTCGGCGCGTTGGCGGGCGCGGCCGGAGCTAAGCCGGGTCTTCTTGCCCTGGAGCTCTTGCTGCTTGAGTTCGGCTGCGCGGGCGTCCCAGTAGCGGATTTCGCTGTTGAGGCGTTCGTCGACTGCGACGCGGACGCGTTCGATGCGTGCTTTGGTGACGTGGGCGATCTCGTCGTAGTGCGGTGTGGCGAGTTGGGCTGTGGCCCAGGAGCGGGCCACTCGGTCGAGACCGTCCGATGCCCAGCGGTTGTCGACTGCGGCGGCCAGCAGGTGCTGCGCTTCGGCGGTGATCGGTGCGTAGTTGAGATACGGCTCGGCACCCGGATCCAGGATCGTGCCGTCATGGAGGATCTCCACGAACTGGAAGCGGCGGGACACCACTTTGCGTGCGCCGGCGGTGAGGCGACCGTCGGTGATGGTGTGTTCGAGGTAGACGAGCACGCGCACGGTGTCGGAGTCGTCGGTGGGGTCGACGAGCGTGGTGCCGGTGGAGAGGGTGTCGCCGTAGCGATCGAGGATCGTGTCGAGCACCGCAGCGAGGAGCGGGTGGCCAGGGGTGACCAGCTCGGCACGAAGGAGGTCGTCGCCGATAGCGACGCGGTCCTTGTCGAAGGTGACGCGCTCGTAGACGGTCTGCACCGGGCCACCGATGGCTGCTTCACGTTCCTTGGAACGCACGATGGCCGGGACGCGTGTGACTTCGAAGCGACCGGTTTCGCGTGGGGCAATGCGGCCACCGAGGTCGTCGAGCGCGGCGGTGAAGAACGCTTGGATGAACCCTGGTGCGAGCTTGCGGGCAAGGGCCATCTCCATCTGGTGGCGGATGGATGAGATCGAGGTGGCGTCGAGGACATTCGACGCGAGCGCCCGTTCGTCGAGGACGGTCTGGAGGCGGTTGCCGATCTCGGCTTCGTCTATGCGACGACGGCGCGCGACCGCGATCTCACCAAGGACGTGCGGGGGCCCGTCCACGCCGCGCGGCACCTTCGCGGCCTGTCTGCCGCCGGGGTGAAGGCCGGCCTGCTG
>CAIXHI010000468.1 GCA_903919215.1 uncultured Acidimicrobiaceae bacterium | reverse complement strand
CGGTTCGATGATCACCATCTCGTCGGTGGCCGGCATCAAGTCGCTGCCCGGCCAAGGTCACTACAGCGCGGCCAAGCACGGCGTCGTCGGCCTCACCAAGACTGCGGCAATCGAGTTGGGGCCACACGAGATCCGCGTGAACTCGATTCACCCGTGGGGCGTGCAGTCCCCGATGACCGAGGATGCCGAGTTGGTGCCGGTGCTGGAGAAGCACCCAGAGTTCCTCAGCAGCTTCGGTTCGATCATGCCGCAGTTGGGCGTTGCTCAGCCACGCGACATTTCCGAGACCGTGTTGTTCCTGGCCTCGGACGCATCGAGGTTCATGACCGGCGCCCAGCTCACCGTCGACATGGGCGCCACCAAAGTCTGACCCCGGGCGCCGCCGCTCACTCGGCGAAGTCGCGGATCATCTCCGCCAACTCGACGGGGGTATCACCCTGCACGCTGTGGCCTGCTTCGACGACCTCGATCACCACGGCATCCGGTCGGCGGCGCATCAGTTCAGCGACGTCGGCGTCGTCCACCACCGACTGGACGCGCATGCCGCGCACCAGCAGCACCGGCGCGGTATTCGCACCCAGCAGGTCCCAGAGTGGCGCCCAGTTCGGGTGTTCGGTGGCGGTGACTACGCCACCGACGACGCCACCACCGGGGAAGCGGCGGTAGCGCCACATCCAGCTGCCGTCCTCGAGCTGGAACGCGTTGTGCAGGATGCCGCGGCGCAGCGACTCGACCGTGCGTGTGGAGTTGTGCTCGATCGTGCGCGCCAGCAGATCCTCGAAGCTGGGGAACGTGGCTGGCCCCCTGATGAAGTCGGAGATGGCCTTCGACTTGTCGGAGTTGACGCCGGGCGTGACGTCGACGATCACGGCGCGGCGGACCAGCTCGGGCGCGTGTGCCGCGAGTGCGATCGTGGTGAGACCACCCAGCGACATGCCCACGATCACCTTCGCGTTCGGCGCGACAGCACGCACCACGTGGGCCACGTCGGCTGCATTGTCCTGCGGCGACAGACGGCTGGGGTCGGCGACATCATCGGAGTGCCCGTGGCCCGGCAGGTCGATCGCCACCAGGGGACGGCCGAGCGCCAGCGCCACGGTGTCCCACGTGTGTGCGTTCTGTCCGCCACCGTGCAGGAACACGTACTCGGGTTCGCCCTCGCCCCAGACCAGGAAGCTGACACTGCGGCCGGGCGCGACCTCGATGGAGTCGCGACGCACCACGGGTGGCGCGGCGTACGGGATTCCGTACTCACTTGCGTTCTCGTGGAAGTACGCGAACTCGTCGTAGTGGATGCGCTCAGCCATCGAGAACCCCTTGCTCGTTGTGCTGACCGTTCAACTTGTGACCGGTCGTTCAATAAGTATACTCATATCCACACCGGCACGCTGATCAGAGGAGCCACGGTATGGACACAGCCCAGACGGTCGCCGCATGGATCGCCGACAACTGGAGTACCGAGCTCACGTTGGCCGAGTGGTGGCAGCGGCTCGCCGACGCAGGCTACGCGTTCCCCACCTGGCCCGCAGGCCTCGGCGGCATGAACGCTTCGGCCGCGCAGGCGCGCCAGATCAGCTCGGCGATCACTGCCGCTGGCGTCATCGGCGCCCCCATCGGCAACGGTCCGTCGATGGGCGGTCCGACGGTGCTGGCACACGGCACCCCCGAGCAACAGCAACGCTTCGTCGGCCCGCT
>CAIXHI010000467.1 GCA_903919215.1 uncultured Acidimicrobiaceae bacterium | reverse complement strand
TGTCGTTGCGGCGCACGAGCAGGGTGCCCTGATCGCCGTTGGGGTTCTGGACGACGATGTCGGTGACGTGCAGTCGCTGTCCGTCCGGCACGGTGTAGGTGAGCGCCGCAGTCTCTCCCACGGGGGTGGCCACCGGGATCGGGATGTTGATGATCGTGCCATTGACATTGCCGTTGCCACTGACATTGCCGTTGCCTGGCGTGCTGGTGGCGGGCCCGCTGCCCGTCGGGTCGCCGACCGCCGCGGTGGTGCTGGGCAGTGCCGCGGTGACGGCGCGATCGGCGGCGTCACGGACCGCTGGTTTCACGACCAGGAACCACCCGAACAGTGCGAGGGCGATGACACCGGCGGCACCTGCGGCCCACACGCCAAGGCGTTCGGGCACCATCGGCGCTTGTACGAACGTGCCGTTGGCTGACGCCGTGGGGGCACCTGGTTCGTCGGCATCGATGCGGAACGTGACGGTGCGCGAGTGACGCTGCCACTGCACGCCGCGTGCCCGCACTCGGGCGCGCACGAGGGTGGAGGTGCCTGGTTCGACACCAGCCGTGTCGGGGTCGAAGGTGGCCGCGACCCGGCCGGTGGGCTCGAGGAGATGCATTCGGCAACTGGCCTGGGTGTTCCCGCGGTTCTGCAACAGCATCTCGAACGTGGTCGAGTAGCGACCGCGCTGCACCGGCTGCAGCAGGTCGAGGTGGCGGTGGTGAGTGGCCGCGATGCGCAGTACGGTTTCGGCGCTGCGCGAATTGTCTGGATCGCGTTGGGGTACCACGCGCACACCGAGCGATGTCGGGCCAGCGGTGGTGGAGGGCAACAGTGGTGCGGCGACCTGCACGTCGACCACCTGTTGGGCACCGCCGAACAGCGTGATCGTGGCGGGTGAGATCGTGGCCCAGGCGGCAGCCATCCCGGTGGGAGTGAGCACGAACGTGTCGGTGGAGTCCTCGAGATTGCCCACGGTGAGTTGCAGGATGGTGACCGACCCGGGGGTGATGTCGATCTCGCCGTGGGAGAACCAGACCTGGGCTGCCATGGGGTGAACGCTATCTTTCGCTGCCGGTCGCGCCCCCCGGGGGAATACGATGCGGAACCGTGACCGGCCAATTTCCCGCTTCCCGTCCGCGGCGGTTGCGCAGCTCAGCAGCGATGCGCGACCTGGTGGCCGAGACCCGCCTCGATGTCAGCCAACTCGTGGCGCCATTGTTCGTTCGGGAGGGCATCGACGCACCGCAACCGATCGCCTCGCTGCCGGGTGTGGTGCAACACACTCCGGCGTCGTTACGCGAGGAGGTGCGTCAGCTGGCCGACTTGGGAGTCGGTGCGGTCATCCTGTTCGGCATCCCGTCCGTCAAGGATGCGATCGGCTCGCAGGCGTTCGATCCTGCGGGAATCGTCCAGCATGCGTTGAGCGATCTCTCCGCCGACGTCGGCGAGCGGATGGTCATCATGGCCGACCTGTGCGTCGACGAGTACACATCGCACGGTCACTGCGGTGTGCTCGATGGTCCGCCAGGCGACCCGAACACCTCGGTCGACAACGATGCGACGCTCGAGATTTACGGCAAGATCGCCGTCGCCCAGGCCGATGCCGGTGCCCACGTGGTGGCGCCCAGCGGAATGATGGACGGTCAGGTCGGCGCCATTCGCGCGGCACTCGACGGTGCCGGTCATCACAACACCGCGATCCTGGCCTACTCGGCGAAGTACGCCAGCGGTCTCTATGGTCCGTTCCGTGATGCGGTCGATTGCGCCATCGTCGGCGGCGGCGATCGCAAGGCATACCAGCAGGATTGGCGCAATGCTCGTGAGGCGCTGATCGAGGTGCAGGCCGATCTCGAGCAGGGCGCCGACATGGTGATGGTGAAACCCGCGATGTCGTACCTCGACATCATCGCCAAGGTGAAGGCCGCGGTGAACGTGCCGGTGGCCGCCTATCACGTCAGTGGCGAGTACGCGATGATCAAGGCCGCGGCCGCCAACGGCTGGATCGACCATGATGTGGTCGCCACCGAGCAACTCACCGCAATCCGTCGTGCTGGTGCCGACATCGTGCTCACCTATCTCGCCCGCTGGTACGCGGAGGCCCGCTCATGAACGCCCCCATGCTGAACCCGCTGCCCCACGATCTCCCGCGCAGCAATGCCGAACTGTTCGCTCGCTCGTGCGCCGTCATCCCCGGCGGCGTGAACAGCAGTATCCGTGCGTTCAAGGCGGTGGGTGGTACGCCGTACCTGGTTGAGCGGGCGCAGGGCCCCTACGTCTACGACGTCGAGGGCACCCGCTACATCGATCTCGTACAGAGCTATGGCGCGATCATCCTCGGCCACGCCCACCCCGCTGTCACGGCGGCGATCACTGCGGCGGCGGCCGGTGGCACCTCGTACGGTGCACCCACCCCCGGCGAACTGCTGTTGGCGCAAGAGATCAGCCGCCGCGTCCCCAGTTGTGAGCGCGTACGTCTGATGAACTCGGGTACCGAGGCCACCAGCACAGCGGTACGACTGGCCCGCGGCTTCACCGGCCGCGATCGTCTTGTGATCTTCCACGGCAACTTCCACGGTGCCACCGACGCACTGCTGGCGGCAGGCGGCAGCGGTGTGGCCACGTTGGGCCTCCCCGGTACCGCCGGTGTGCCGGCCAGCGCAGTGGCCAACACGATGGTCGTGCCCTACAACAAGGTACCCGTGCTCGACGAGCAGGTGGCCGCAGTGTTCGTCGAACCGGTTGCCGCGAACATGGGTGTGGTCGCACCTGCACCCGGCTTCCTCGAAGGTCTGCGCGCCGAGTGCGATCGCGTCGGTGCGTTGCTGGTGTTCGACGAGGTCATCACCGGCTTCCGTCTTGGCACCGGTGGCGCGCAGGAGATGTTCGGTGTGCGCGCAGATCTCACCACCTTCGGCAAGGTCATCGGCGGCGGTTTGCCCATCGGCGCTGTCGGCGGTCGCCGCGACATCATGGAGACGT
>CAIXHI010000466.1 GCA_903919215.1 uncultured Acidimicrobiaceae bacterium | reverse complement strand
CGTTCACCGGCAACGATGCCAGTTGCGCCGCTGGCGCGAAGGTGCTCGAGATCCTGCGTCGTGAACACCTCGTCGAACGTGCCGCCTCCCAGGGGGCGCTGCTCGGTGCCCGCCTGCAGGCCGAACTCGGCCAGCACCCGGCCGTCAGCGAGGTGCGCGGGCGCGGCATGTTCTACGGGCTGGAACTGACGTGCAGCAAGGACGCCGTGGTGGCAGCCGCCCTCGAGCACGATCTGTGGGTGTACCCAGCCGGCTCGGGTCCGGTGCACGACGCAATCATTGTTGCCCCACCGTTCACCATCTCCGATGCGGAGATCGACCAGTTGGTGGGCACACTGCGCACCGTGCTCGACCTCGTGCACCCCGACTGAAGGGCCCACCGGCATATGAGCCTCCACGCCTTGCCCGATGTTCGCGATCCGCGTCGCGTCATCACACTCGACGCTGTCCACAACTTCCGCGACATGGGCGGATACCCGACGGCCGATGGGCGCACCACCAAGTGGCGCCGCCTGTTCCGTGCCGACGCGCTCTACCGCCTGCGTGGTGACGATGTGGACACCGTGCGCCCGCTCGGCCTGCGCACCGTGATCGATTTGCGCACGCCGGAGGAACTCGAGCTGCGTGGCCGTTTCCCGGTGGAAGACCACCCGGTGGACTTCCACCACATCGACGTCATGGACACCACATGGGACCGCAGCGACGACGACCTCGAAGACGTGGTTGCGTTCCTCACCAGCGCCTACGAGCGGATGCTGCACCAACTGCCCGATCGCTTTGCCGAGGCCATCGAGCGACTCGCCGCACCCGACGCGCTGCCCGCCGTCTTCCACTGTGCTGCGGGCAAGGACCGCACGGGCGTCACCGCAATGTTGGTGCTGGGTGCGCTCGGTGTGCCGTCTGAGTACATCGCCGCCGACTACGGCCTCACGGCCGAAGGCACCGCTCGCACCCGCGTGTGGGCGCAGCGCGAGTCGCCTGAGCTGTGGGAACGGATGGCCGACACGCCATCGGCCTGGATGGCATCCGAGCCAGAGGCGATGCTGCGTGTCATCGCCGGTATCGAGGCCGCGCACGGCAGTGTGCGCAACTACGTGCTGCACATCGGTGTGCAGCCGGCGACCCTCGACCGCCTGGCGGCCGAACTGCTCGAGTGATCCGGTCGATCACCGCCAGCAGGGATCACCACCAGCAGGGAACACCACCAGCAGGGTGATGCGGCCTACGCTTCAACCATGACCGGGACGATTGCACTGCAGGGCGGCGGCCCTTTCTCCGCCAACGACGATCTCGACGCACGCCTGCTGCAGTCGGTGGGCGCCACGAGTGTGGTCGTGCTGCCGACGGCCGACGCCTTCGAACGGCCGGAGATCCTGGTGGCCGCAGCGATGAACTGGGGCGAGCGTCTGGGCGTCGAAGTCGAGGCGTTGATGGTGTTGCGCCGCAGCGAGGCGCAGGAAATGGGTCCGGCCAACCTGGTGCGAGCGGCGCGCGCTGTCTATCTGGTGGGCGATCAGCCACTGCACCTGCGCTCGGTACTGAAAGACACGCCATTGTTCGACGCGCTCAAGGAGGTGCTCGCCAACGGTGGCCTGGTGGTCGGCACCGGTGGCAGCGCCGATGCGTTGTGCGATCCGATGATCGACCCGCGCGGTGGAGCGTTCACGCTCGGCCTGGCGCTGGTGCCCGGCATGGCCGTGGTGACCGAGGCCGAGTCGTGGTCCCCCGAGCGGTTGCATCGCACCCGCAAGCTGGCGAACACCACGTTCGCTGTGCTGCGCACCGGCGACGCGCTGGTGCACACCGCCGCCGGGTGGGAACGTGTGGGTCAGCCCGAGGTGTCGGGCAACTTGAGCTGACGCTCCGGCGTCGCCCCGCTCAACTGGTGGCGGTGGCGGTGGCGGTGTCGGTGGTGACGGGAGTGGCCGGGGTGACGGCCATCACATCGACGACGAACGTGAGTGGTGCGTCACCCGGGATCTGACCCTGACCGTTGGCGCCGTAGGCCAGTTCGGACGGGATGTCGAGTTGGTAGCGACCACCGGCCTGGACACCGATGAGGCCTTGGTCCCAGCCCTTGATGACGCTCCCGATACCGACGGTGAGGTCGAAGGTGGAGCCCTTGGCGTAGTTCGAGTCGAACTCGGTGCCGTCCTTGCTGAGCACACCGACGTAGTACACGCGCACGGCGTCGCCAGCCGCGGCCTTCGGGCCACTGCCTTCGGTGAGGGTGGTGACCTTCAACTCGGTGGGCGGTGCCGCGGGGATCGTGACGGACGGCTTGGCGGGTGCAATCAGCGGGAGCAGCGTGGTTTCCACGGTGGTGCTGGTGGAAGTGGAGGACGAGTTGTCGTCCTTGCCCACGAACCAGATGAGGGCGACGACCGCGACGACACCACCGATCAGGAACACAAACCGCAGCCCGAGGCGCTTGGTCTTGTTCTTGCGAGCCTGCTTTGCCAGCTCTTCCAGTCGTAACTGGCGGTTGGCCTTCTGTCGTTCACGCTTGGCGGTACCCACGAGGAAAGGAGGCTACCCGACGTCGTGCCCGTCCGGTTCGCGGGTCGAACTCGGTCGAGAGTTCCTGTTCTTTCGCAAGGATTGCTCAACTTGCCGACGCCGCGTGCCGAAGTACCAATGTGCGGCCAGATGGCTGCGCCAAGTTCACCCGGTCCAGCAAGGAGCAGCCATGAATCGACGGCAGGAACGTGCAGCCCGCGTCCTCACCGCGGTCGGTCTGGCATCCTCGGTGGCGTATGTGGTGTGGCGTCTTGCCACCACGTTGTCGGGAACGCGGCTGTGGTTGTCGGTACCGGTACTGGCTCTGGAATGTGTGGGATTCGCCGGGGCTGGCCTGCTGGCATGGGCGCTGTGGCCGTCGTTGCGACGCGACCATGCGCCGTCGCTGCCCTGTCCGATGGACGTCGTGGTGCGCGTGGATGATCAGGTGCTGCACGAAGTACGGGCCACGCTGGTGGCCCTGCGGTCGGTGCGCTCCGTTGCCGGGCTGATCGTGATCGATATCGCCGCCCGCCCCGAGATCGCCAGCATGGCGGCCGAGTTCGGTGCGCAGTACGCCGCCACCGACATCGACG
>CAIXHI010000465.1 GCA_903919215.1 uncultured Acidimicrobiaceae bacterium | reverse complement strand
GACCCTCTGATGGACGCCATCGTCGCCACTGGCGTCTCCAAGGTCTTCCGCCTCCACACCGCGCAGGCCGATTCGTTGAAGGACCGGGTGATCCATCTCGGTCGCTCGAAACGACGTGATTTCACGGCCTTGCATGAACTCGACCTCACCATTCCGCAAGGCGAGACGCTGGGCATCCTCGGCCATAACGGCTCCGGCAAGAGCACCCTGCTGAAGTGCATCAGCGGCATTCTGCGACCCACCACCGGTCAGGTGCAGCTGAGGGGTCGCATCGCATCGCTGCTCGAACTCGGCGCAGGTTTCCACCCCGACCTCACCGGGCGCGAGAACGTCTACATCAATGCTGCGTTCCTCGGGATCAGCCGCAAGGAGATCGAGCGGCGTTTCGACTCGATCGTCGACTTCGCCGAACTGGACACGTTCATCGACGAACCGGTCAAGCACTACTCCAGCGGTATGTATGTCCGCCTCGGCTTCGCCGTCGCGATCAACCTCGACCCCGACATCCTGCTGGTCGACGAGGTACTCGCCGTGGGTGACGAGGTCTTCCAGTTGAAGTGCATCAACCGCATCAAACAACTCCAAGACGCCGGCCGCACGATCGTGTTCGTCACCCACAACGCCGACACGGTTCGCGAGATCTGCCATCGGGCGATCGTCCTCGACCACGGACGGGTCATTGCCGATGGCGAGCCCGGCGAGAGCATCCGCGTATTCCGCGAGCACCTGCACGCGCACTCACATGAATCCGCCAGCACGGTGCACTCGGCAGCCGACGGTGCCTCGATCACCAATGTCGCTGTGCAACACGCCGGTCAGTCACACGGACATTCGTACATGACCAGCGGCGACGCGCTCACCATCGAGATCGCGTACGAGAGCGCCGAGCCGATCGACGATGCGCAGCTCGAGATCGAACTCCTCGATCGCCTGGGCCGCACGGTGTTCCGTACCGACACCGACCGTCTGGGTACTCCCCTCGGCCGACTCGACGGCAAAGGTACGGTCAGTTTCTCCACCGGCTCTGTTCCGCTGCTCGACGGCGACTACGCCCTCTCAGTGCGGCTCAGCGACCGACGCCACGATCGCCTGCTCGACCTACGCGAGGGTGAGCAGAGCCTCTCGGTGGTCAGCCATCAGCGAGCAGCCGGTTACACGGCGATCAACTTCGACGTCGCGCACATGCCCGCCGACGATTCGCCTCAGCCCTGACGAGTTGCTTCGTCGATCATCAGTTGCAGTCCGGAGCGCAGTGACACACTGGGTTCCCACCCGAGTTGGCTGCGGATCAGGGTGATGTCGGGGCGACGCTGCAAGGGATCACCTTCGCGCTCGGGTGGCATCGGCGCCAACACGATCGGGCTGCCGGAGCCGAGGAGTTCGACAACCAGTTCGGCGAGCTCGCGCATGGTGAACTCATCGGGGTTACCCACATTGACCGGGCCAGTGAGCGGACCGTCGAGCACGGCCGCCAGACCGCGCACCTCGTCACTGACGTAGCAGAAGCTGCGCGTCTGCTCACCCGTGCCATAGAGCGTGACGGGTTCACCGCGGATTGCCTGCCACACGAAGTTGGTAACGACGCGCCCGTCGTCGGGGCGCATACGCGTGCCGTACGTGTTGAAGATGCGCACGATGCGCACCTCCAGACCGTGCACGCGGTGGTACGACATGGTGGTCGCCTCACTGAACCGCTTGGCTTCGTCGTAGCAGCTACGGGGACCAATCGAGCTGACATTGCCGAGGTACGACTCGGGCTGCGGAGTCACCAGCGGGTCGCCATAGACCTCGCTGGTGCTGGCGAGGAAGAACCGTGCCTGCTTCGCGACAGCGAGGTCGAGCAGGTTCCGCGTGCCGACGGAACCAACCTGCAGGATTGCCAGCGGCATCGTGGCAAAGTCGGTCGGCGACGCCGGACTGGCGAGGTTGAGGACGGCGTCGACGTGACCATCGACCGTCAACGGCTGGGTGACGTCGTGGCGCACCAGTTGGAAGCGCGGGTGGTCCACGAGGTGCGCCACGTTCTGCTCACGACCGGTGCACAGGTTGTCGACAGCGATGACCTCATCGCCACGGGCCAGTAGAAAGTCGGCCAGGTGCGATCCCAGGAAGCCGGCACCGCCTGCCAGCACCACACGTTGTGTCATCGTCCGACACCGCGGTACATGAAGCCAGCGCGCCGGGCGGCGGCGCGGTCGAGCAGGTTGCGCGTGTCGACGATCTCCGTGCCGATCATCCGTCGCTGGACCTCGTCGAGGTCGATCAAACGGAAGTCGTCCCACTCAGTGAGCACCACCAACACTGCAGCGCCCTCGCAGGCGGCAAATGCATCGGAATGAACCTCGACACCGGGCAGGTCGTTCGCAACCTGTGGGTCGTAGGCGCGAACGATCGCGCCTTCCTTGACGAGGGCGGCGATGATTGCCAGTGCGGGCGACTCGCGAAGGTCGTCCGTGTTCGCTTTGAACGTGAGGCCCCACGCAGCGATGACGACCCCGTCGAGGCTGCCACCTGCAGCGCTGCGCACCTTGTCGACCATACGTTCACGCTGTTCGTCGTTGACGACGATGACGCCCTTGAGCAGGTTGAAGTCGTAGCTCGCGTCTTCGGCGATCTTCACGAGCGCCCGTGTGTCTTTCGGGAAGCAACTTCCACCCCAGCCGGGACCCGGGCGCAGGAAATCGTGACCGATGCGCTTGTCGTAGCCGATGCCGAGCACCACATCGTTGATGTCGGCACCAACGTTCTCGCAGATCGCGGCGACAGCATTGACGAAGGAGATCTTGGTGGCCAGGAACGCATTGGCCGCGTACTTGATCGTCTCAGCGGAGGCCGGGTCGGTGACGATCAACGGCGCGGCGATACTGGAGTAGAGCGAGGCAACGCGGATCGCGGCGCTCTGATCGTCGCTGCCGATCACAATGCGGTCGGGTTTCAGGAAGTCGGCGACGGCCGATCCCTCGCGCAGGAACTCGGGGTTGGAGACCACCTTCACATCGGGTCGCGCCAGGACTCGCTCGACGACCTTCGTTGAACCCACCGGCACGGTGCTCTTGTTCACCACGACCGCATTCGGCGGCAGCACCGGCGCGATCTGCCGCGCGGCCTGCTCGATGTACGACAGGTCGGCGGAGCCATCGTCTCCCTGCGGGGTGGGAACGCACAGGTAGGCGAACTCGCACTCGGCGGCAGCGACCGCCGCACCGACGACGAAACGCAGCCGACCGGACCGCAGTGCATCGGTGACGATCTGCTCGAGCCCTGGCTCGTAGATCGGCAGTTCTCCCCGTGACAAGCGCTCGACCTTGGACTCGTCAATGTCGGCACACACCACATCGTGGCCGAGGTGGGCGAAGCATGCGCCAGTGGTGAGCCCCACATAGCCGGCTCCGATGATGGCGATCCTGGACGACATTGCGGACACTCTAGGCGATGCCCTCAGTTCGCCAGCGAGGCACCCAGTAACGTTGGCGACATATGAACGTGCTCGTCACCGGCGGCGCCGGCTACATCGGCTCACACACGGTCAGGGCGCTCCAGGCCGCCGGACACCGTGTGGTCGTGCTCGACTCGCTGGAAACCGGGGCCCGCGAGGCGTTGCTCGGCACTCCCCTCGCTGTCGGCGACATTGCTGATTCCGAACTCGTCCGCCAACTCTGCCGCGACCACGCGATCCAGGGCCTCATCCATTTCGCTGCGTACAAGAGCGTCGGTGAATCCATGCAATATCCGACGCGGTACTTCCGCAACAACGTGGCAGGAACGTCTGCGCTCGTCGAAGCCGCTGCGCACGAAGGTGTCCAGCGTGTCGTGTTCTCGTCGTCGTGCTCGGTGTACGGCACACCCGCCCAGATGCCCGCCGCCGAAAGCGCACCCATCCAACCGGAGAGCGTGTACGCCGAGACGAAGGCAATGAGCGAGCAAGTACTGCGCTGGATGCACGCCACGCACGGAGTGCGGTCGGTCAGCCTGCGCTACTTCAACGCCGCTGGAGCGAGCCTGGACAACGCGATCGGCGAGGACTGGTCGAACGCCGCCAACCTCATCCCGCTGGTGATGAAGGCGACGCTCGGACGCCAGGGACCGGTGCAGGTGTTCGGCGCCGATTACCCCACACCTGACGGCACCTGTATCCGCGACTACATCCACGTCGACGACCTCGCCGACGCACACGTGCGCGCCCTGCAATACCTCTTCGACGGTGGTGCCACCACTGCGCTGAACGTCGGCACCGGCACAGGGAGTTCTGTGCTCGACGTGATCCGTACCACGGAACGGGTCAGCGGCCGACCGGTCCCGTACGACCTGGTTGGCCGCCGACAGGGCGACCCTGTCACCGTCTTCGCCGACCCCACGCTCGTGCGCGCCACACTCGGCTGGACACCGCAGCACGGTCTGGACACCATCATCGAATCCGCGTGGCGTTGGCACAGCACGCACATCGATGGGTACCCGTCACGTCGTGGGTCCGATGGCTGAGCGGCCGACTGTCACTGCGGTCGTGGTGGTCTTCCGCTACGACGACGAATCCACGGAACAGTGCATTGCCTCGCTCGCCAGTTCACTCGGCGCGACCGTCGAAGTCTGCGTGGTCCACAACGGCGATGTCGGCGACTGGCCAGCCGTGGACGAGTTGTGCCGTCGCTATGGGGCAACTGCTCTGCGCAGCCCACTCAACCACGGCTACGGCGCGGCGCTCAACCTCGCGCTCGTCAAGGTCCCGGCCGACCAGGCCGTCTTCCTGCTGAACGACGATGCGTGGGTGATGCCCGACACCATCAGCGCCTGCCTCGATGTGTTGGCCGAGGCCGGCGAGCGGTGCATCTCCGTCGCACCGATGGTGGTGCACGCAGACGCCCCCGAGCGCGTGGATTCGCTCGGCGTCGTGTTACGCCCCAGCGGTGACGCGTTCAACGCCTACCAAGGTCGCCAACGCTCCGATATCGCGGCTCTGGCCGTCGATGTGCTCGGCCCCTGTTTCGCTGCCGCACTGTTCCGCCCCGGTGCGTTCGCCGCCGACAAGGTCGGCCTGCTGTCCGAGCGCTACTTCCTCTATTGCGAGGACGTGGAGTGGAATGTGCGCGCCCGCCATCACGGATTCCACAGCGTCGCGGCACCGCACGCGATCGCCTTCCACCATCACGCGTTGTCCACCCGCGAACTTGGTGAGCCCACTCGTATCGGGTTGGTACAGCGCAACCTGTTGGTGATGACACTGGCGACACTCTCACCCTGGGGTGTGTTCAAGGTCTGGACGCGGCAGGCGGTCGTCCACACCAAGGCCTTGATCCGCGACCCGCATCGACGGCCACGACTACGCGCACTTGCCGGTGCTGTCGCCCTGGTGCCATGGGCTGTCGCTGTCCGCCGCCGTAACCGCGGGCAGCACCCGGTCGCGGATCACGACCTGTTCCGGTTCAGCGACGGTCACGCTCCGGCGATCGACCCCGCGACCTACACCCTCAGCTGAGTCGAATCACTCGCCGACGAGGCGTTGGCGATCGAGCCATCCGAGCAGCACTGCAACTGCCCGCGGATCGTGACGTAAGCGATGACCGGCGCCGGAGATCACGCGCAGTTCGGCTGAACCGTGCGCCTCGGCCAGTTGGCGAGCATCTGCGGTCGGCACGCTCTCATCGTCCTCACCGTGCATCACCAGCAATGGTCGGGGCGCGAGACGACGCGCCGCGTGCACCGGCCGGAAGCGGCGAAACTCGCGCCCCCACTCATCGAAGCTCTTCGGGAAACCCGGTGTCCGGATCGCACCGATCTCACGAGCGTGTTCGAGGAACCGCCTCGGCTGCGCGGCCCAGTCGTCGAAATCAGCGCGAGGGCTGAGCAGCGCAGCGCCACGCACACGCGGATCGTCGGCGGCGACACAGGTGGCAATCGATCCGCCCGTGTTCGTTCCGACCAGCCAGATACCCGACGGGCTGGCTTCCTCGATCAGGTGATCGATGGCTGCCCGCAGATCGTCGACCCATCCCTGCAACGAGAAGTCACCCTCGCTGGTACCGCACCCACGGAAGTTGAACGTCATCCCCACCCAACCCAGCTCGTGGGCCGCCCGGTCGACGAGTTCCGGGAACGTGCCACCGCTCTGACGAGCGTCGAGCGGACCGATGGGAAAGCCGTGGCACAGGATCAGGCCAGGCATCGGCCCAGTTCGACCTGCCGGCCTGGCGAGGTACCTGGCGAGCTGCAGCGTGCCGGAGTGGAAGCTGCCGTTCAATCAGGCCCGAGGCTTGCGGTAGCGACGCGTCGCGCCGGGAGTGGCCAACGTGTAGCCACGGTTGCGCGCCTCGGCCAGCGAGTCGGGACCGAACGACAGGCCGACATCGTGCTGCACGATGTCGTTGATCGCCGCCTCATCCGTCCAGGTGTCGAGGTCGTACACCAGTTGGGTGCGCTTGTCGCCGAGAAAGCGTGAGTGCTCGAAGCGGGTGGGGCGTTCCATGTCGCAAAGACTAGTCTGCGGCCACTGCCAGAGGAGGGCCGATGATCCCGACCGCGACGATCGACACACTCGAGGACTGCTTCCGGGCGCTGTCAGCGCTGGGCGCTGACCTCACCGAAGCTGAATGGAAGACCGCCACCGATCTGCCTGGCTGGTCGGTGCAGGACAACCTCTCGCATCTCGTGGCCATCGAACGGATGATGGAAGGTCTGCCGGCGACGGCGCATCGCGCCGAGTCCCGCGCCTACGTGCACAATCCGATCGGCGAGTCCAATGAGCACGAAGTGGACAGCCGCCGCGGGCTCACCGGCGCGGAGGTGCTCGCCGAATGGAACGACATCGTCGCCCGTCGCGTTGCGACGCTGCGTGCCGGCGACGACGCCTATTTCGATCAGCCGGCGATGACTCCCACGGGCCCCGGCACATTGGCCGACTTCCTCCACATCCGCATCCTCGACTGTTGGTTGCACGAACAGGACATGCGGCGAGCTGTCCACACGCCGGGCAACCTCTCCGGCCCGGGAGCAGAGCACACGATCGACCGCCTGATCCGTACCGTGCCCATCGTCGTCGGCAAACGTGCCGGAACTCCCGACGGTGGGGCCGTCGTGATCGACATCACCGGCGGGGTCTCGCGTCATATCGTGTGCGAGGTACAGGCGGGCCGGGCATCGTTGGTCGCCGCGCCGTCGGCGGCACCACTGGCCGAAATCACGCTCGACGTCGAGACCTTCGTGGTGCTCGCCACGGGCCGTCGGACAGCAGCGGCCGTTCCGGTCACCATCGTTGGCGATCAGGAACTGGGCAGCAAGATCCTGTCCGCATTCAACATGATGATCTGAGTCAGGTGCCTGAGTCAGGTGCCTGAGTCAGGTGCCTGAGTCAGGTGCCTGAGTCAGGTGGTGGTGGCCTTCGGGCCGACGGCACCGATGGCAGTGAAGTACGCAAGGTGCGCATCGACCACGTTGACGACGTCGACGTCGTCGATGATGTCGATGCCATCTCGATCGGCTTCGCCGAGCAGATAGCCCACCACCGTGTCCTCACCGATGACCACCGTGGAGGTGATGTCCTGACGGCGATCGACGACGTTCGCGGGCTGGAGGCCCTTCGAATGCAGCCACCGCATGTGGAACGTCAGCAACTGCTCGAGATCACTCGGGGTGAGTCGGGCTTGCGAGTCCTGAGGCAGGTACTCGGCCACGAACTCGACGGCCTCCTCGGGGATGTACACCGAACGAGGGGCCACGGCATCGAGCCGACGGGCCTCGCGGCCCACGACCACGGCCGCAATCACAAAGGTGCCCACCGCGGCCGCCATCACATAGATGAAGGTCACGGTGGGCACGATGCAAACCCTAGGGGTTCAGATACCGATGCGCTGCGCGAGCAGTTCGCGGTGGTACGTGGGGTCGCCGAACAGCAGCTCGCTGCTCTTGGCCCGCTTGAAGTACAGGTGCGCCGGGTGTTCCCAGGTGAAGCCGATACCACCGTGGATCTGGATGTTCTCGGCAGTGGCGTGGAAGTACGCCTCGCTGCAGTAGGCCTTGGCCAGCGACGCCACCGAGGGCAGCTCATCGTTGAGCTCGGCTGCGCACCACATGCCGTAGTACGCCGCGCTCTTGGCCGACTCGACCTCGAGCAGCATGTCGGCGCACTTGTGCTTGATGGCCTGGAAGGAACCGATCGGGCGACCGAACTGTACGCGCACCTTGGCGTACTCCACGGCCATTTCGAGCACCTTCTGGGCGCCACCGACCTGCTCGGCGGCAAGGCCGATGGCGGCGAGGTCGAGCACGCGGGACAGGACCGTCCAGCCCTCACCCTCGGTGCCGATCAGCGTGCCGGCGACGTTGGCGAACTCGAGCTTGGCCTGCTTGCGGGTCTGGTCCATCGTGCTGAGGGCCGTACGGGTGAGGCCGGCGGCGCCACCTTCGACGGCGAACAGGCTGACGCCCTTGCCCGTGCGGGCGGCGACGATGACGAGGTCGGCGGTGTGACCGTCGAGCACGAACATCTTCGTGCCGCTGATGCTCCAGCTGCCGCCGTTGTTGGTGGCGGTGGCGGTGATGCCGCTCTCGTCCCACTTGCCCGAGGGCTCGGTGAAGGCGAGGGTGGCGATGGTGGTGCCGGCGGCGATACCCGGCAGGTGGGCCTGCTTGGCGGCTTCGTCACCACTGTGGATCAGCGTGTTGGCGGCCAGCACGACGGTGCTGAAGAACGGGGCGCACAGCAGGGCGCGGCCCATTTCTTCCAGCACGATGCCGAGCTCGACGTACGTGTAGCCAGAGCCGCCGTACTCCTCGGGGATCGCGAGACCCTGCAGGCCGAGCTGCTCGCCGGCCTGACTCCACACGGCAGCGTCGTAACCGTTGTCGGTCTCCATCTGCTCGCGGACGGCAGCCTCGGGGCTCTTGGCCTCGAGAAACGCGCGGACAGTCTTACGCAGTTCTTCTTGTTCTTCGGTGAAGGCAAAGTTCATGGGTGCGATTCTGGCGTGTGCCGCCGTAAGCGCTCAACTCCACTTGTGTACACTCGTGTACACATGATTGGGATCCGCGAACTCCGCACCGACCTCGCTTCGCTGGTGCGGCGCGCCGGCACCGGCCAACGGGTGATCGTCTCCGTCGGCGGCCGTGCCGTCGCGCAACTGGGCCCGATCGAGGCCGAACAGGGGCAGACCGTGCTGGCCGACCTGATCGCCTCGGGCGCCGTTGTTCCGCCGCGGCGCACGGATGCTGCTCGCCTGGGCGCTCCGGTGGCGGTCTACAGCGGCGTGCGACTGGACCGGGCACTCAAGGAGTTGCGCGGTTGAGGCGGCACGGTTGAGCGTCTTCTTCGACACCAGCGCGGTCGTCGCGTTGCACGTGGAGGCGGCCGTCCGGCGGGTGGCGCTCGACGCACTGGTCGATGGCACGTGCGTGAGCGCGCTGGCGCTGACCGAGGCGTTGGCGCTGATCGCCAAGCTGACCGACGAGCCCGTGCTGCAGGCCGACCTGGAGGACGCGCTGCGCCTGCAGTGGGACCGCTACGCCGTCGTGCCGGTCGACCAACGCTGCCTCGACCGCGCCGCACAGTTGATGCGCGAGCAACCCATCCGCCTGGCGGACGCGCTGCACCTCGCCGCCGCCGACCGCCTCCCCCGCCCGATCACGTTCGTCACCTTCGACCCCACCCAGATCCCAGTCGCCCTGTCCCTCGGCTTCGACGTCGTCAGCACGTAGCCCGCGCCCCTCGGCTTCTGGGAAGGATGAGGCGGTTCCCAGGAACCGCCCCTCCGGCGAACACGACCTCAGCGGTAGGAGGCGAGGAAGCGGGCGACGACCTCGTCGGCCAGTGCTGGCAGGCGATCGCCGTCGCCCGACAGGACGGCGAACATCAGCGGGCCGATCAGCAGGTGCAGCACGTTCATCGCGTCGACATCGGCGGGGAGCCGACCCTCGGCAACGCCGAGAGCGATGACGTCGCGCAGCATGTTCAGCTTGGCCTCGCGGTCGGCAGCCATCAGTTCGGCCATCTGCGACACATGGTGCTGCAACGACACGAGCGACGGCAGGATGCGCAACCACTCCGGGTCGGAGAACACCCCGACGGCGATCGACATCTGGCTACGCAGGACGGCCTCGAAGCCGAGCGACAGATCGACCGGCCGGGTGTCGGGCACGTGGCTGCGCATCACATCGACGAGCAGTTCGTCACGTGACGCCCAATGGCGGTAGAGCGTGCTCTTGGCGACGCCCGAGCGTTCGGCCACTGCGTCGACGGTGACGGCGCGCGGACCGGACTCGACCAGCAGTTCGGTGGCGGCAGCGAGCAACTTCGCTCTGCTGCGGGCGATGCGCGGGTCACTCTCGCCGGTGACCTGAGGCACGGTTGCCGTCATAGAAACAGAACGATACCGTTTCGTAGCACTATGACGCCAGAGCAACTTGCCACGGACAAGCGCACACAGCGCAACATCCTGATTGCGATGTGCACGTCGCTGGTCGCGGTAGTCGCCTCGGTGTCCGGTTTGAACGTCGCCCAGCAGGCCCTCGCTCGCGATCTACACGCGTCGCAGAGCGGTGTGCTCTGGATCATCAACGCGTACACGCTCGCCATGGCCGCACTGCTGATGCCCGTGGGCGCGATCGGCGACCGCTGGGGCCGCAAGCCGGTGCTGCTCACCGGACTCAGCGTGTTCGGCGCGGCCAACCTGTTCGCCGCATTCGCGACCAGCACCGAATGGATGATCATCTGCCGCGCGGTGGCGGGTATCGGTGCCGCGATGATCATGCCCGTCACGCTCTCCGTCGTCACCTCCAGCTTCCCCGCGGCAGATCGCGCCAAGGCGATCGGCGTGTGGGCCGGGTTCGCTGGCAGCGGCGGCATGATCGGCCTGTTCGTGTCGGCGTTCATGGTCGACCAGCTGTCGTGGCGCTGGACCTATGCGCTGCCGGTCGCACTGGTGCTCATCGGCGGAGTGATGGCGATCCGCCATGCGCCCAACTCGAAGGAACACACGGCGCACCCGTTCGACACGTTCGGCTCCGTCCTCGCTGCGCTCGCCATCGGCGGCATCGTGCTTGGCTTCCAAGAAGGGCCGGAGTTGGGTTGGTTCTCGCCGATCGCCGTCGCCGCGCTCGTCACCAGCGCGATCGCGATCATCGTGTTCGTGTTCTGGGAACGTCGCCACCCGGCACCGCTGCTCGACATCTCCAGTTTTCGCGACCGGGCGTTGGCATCGGGCACCGTCACCCTGACGATCGTGTTCGCCTTGATGTTCGGCATCTTCCTCGTGCTGTTCCCCTACTTCCAAGCGGTGGTCGGCTGGACGGCACTGCGATCGGCGGCCGGCATGTTGCCGATGGCGCTGGTCATGATGCCCACGTCCGCCGGGGCACCTCGCGTGGCCGCCAGATTCGGCGCACGCAACACGATGCTGACGGGTGTCGTGATCTTCTCGCTCGGTTTGGTGACCATGGCGATGAATGCATCAGTATCGGGCGGCTACCTGTCCGTGCTGCCCGGTCTGTTGATCATCGGCCTTGGCATGGGCCTCACCATGACGCCGGCCACGGCGTCGATCACCGAGACGTTGCCGGAGGACAAGCAGGGTGTGGCCTCCGCGCTCAACGACACGTCGCGTGAACTTGGTGGCGCCATCGGCATGGCGCTGTTGGGCTCGGTGCTCAGCAGTTCGTTCCGCACGAACATGCTGCACTCGTTGAAGGGTCTGCCCGACGCACTCGTGAAGCCGGCGAGCGACGGCATCGCCAATGCCTTCGGCGTGGCAGCACAGGCTGGCGACGCCGGCCCAGCCATCATCGATGCCGCCAAGCATGCATTCGTCGACGCATGGGTGCAGTCGATGTGGGTGGGTGTGGCGATCTCTGCGGTCGCAGCGTTGTTCCTGCTCTTCCGCGGCCCGAAGCGCGTGACCGTCACCTGACAGACTGCGGCACATGGACGTGCCGATCAGCGGTCACTGCGAACCACACTTCGAGCGTGTGCGCGAAGCCTTCACGGCGAACTTCGCCGAGCGCGGTGAGGTCGGCGCGGCCGTATGCATCCAGGTGCACGGACAGACGGTGGTCGACCTGGTGGGCGGGTGGGCCGATGAAGCCCGCACGCGTCCGTGGACGCACGAGACGATCGTCGACTTCTACTCGGTGGGCAAGGCGATCGTTGCCACACTCGCGCTGCAGGCGATCGACCAGGGTCTGGTCGGCCTCGACGACCCGATCGCGTCGATCTGGCCGGAATTCGCCGCGCACGGCAAGGACCGCGCCACCATCCGCCACGCGCTGTGCCATCAAGCCGGCGTCCCTGCGATCCGTGAGCCGCTGACGAATGACGACCTGTTCGACTGGGACCGGATGCTGGCAGCGCTGGCCGCCACCGAGCCGTGGTTCACCCCCGGCACACGGCACGTGTACCACACGAACACCTACGGCCATCTCGTGGGCGGGATCGTGCAACACGCCACCGGCACGGGCCCCGGACAGCGATTGCGCTCGATCTGCGAACCGCTGGGCACCGACGTGTGGTTCGGCGTGCCGACGACCGAGCAGCACCGCTGTGCCGACGTGATCTGGGCCGCCGACAGTACGACCCACGAGAGTGAGGACATGGTTGTGAGCGGATACTTCAACCCGCCCGGATATTCGTCGCACGGAGTGGTGAACTCGCCCGAGTGGCGCGCAGCACAGGTGCCGTCGACCAACGGTCACGGCAGCGCGAACGGGATCGCTCGGTTCTATGCAGCGATCATCGACGGTCGGCTGCTGTCCGCCGACCTGCTGGCCGAGGCCACCCGCCCGCAGTCCTCCGGCCAGTGCCCGGTACTGGGCGAGGACGTCACGTTCGGGTTGGGTTTCGTGCCCACCAGCGAACGTCGACCGCTGGGCCCCAACCCACGGGCATTCGGTCACTTCGGTACCGGCGGGGCGCTCGGCTTCGGCGACCCCGACGCCGGCATCTCCTTCGGGTACGTGATGAACCACGTCATCCCGCGCTGGCAGAGCACCCGTAACCGGGCGCTGATCGACGCGCTGTACTGACTAGCCCTTGACCAACAGCCCGATGGTGAGGAAGTGGCACGCTCCCGCCGCGACGGTGAACGTGTGCCAGATCTCGTGGTACCCGAACGTGCGCGGCCACGGATCCGGGCGCTCGCGCACCAGCACCGGAATGCCAATCGTGTAGAGCAGTCCGCCGGCCAGCAGCAACGACAACTCGAGCGCGGTCATATGTGACAGCAGCGCCGGGGTGGCGACGACCAGCGCCCAGCCCAGGATCGGGTACAGCGCGTACTCCAGCACCTTCAACTTCTCGAACGCGAACTGCTTGATGAGGACGCCCGCGAGCGCGCCTGCCCACACGACGCACAGCAACGGGATACCCCATGCGGTCGGCAACCCGAGCAGACAGATCGGGGTGTAGCTGCCAGCGATGAGCACGAAGATCATCGAGTGGTCGAGTCGCTGCATGATCGCTTGTGTACGCGGGCGTTTGGCGAGACGGTGGTACCCGGCGGAGGTGCCGAAGCCGAGCAACAGGCTGGCGGTATAGATGCACGCAGCCACGCGGGCGGCCGCGCTGTGGGCCACGAGGATCAGCAACAACCCACCGGGGATGGCCAGCGCGAAGGCGCCGACGTGCATCCAGCCACGCCAAGTGGGCCGATCTTCGGCGGCTGTCACGGACGACGAGCTCATGGTTCACCCTACGCCGAGCGCTGGCGAATGTCCGGTCGTGACCAAAGTCCCTGTTGGACGGTGAGACGAAAAGTGTCTGATCGTCTCACCGTCGGGGCTGGGGGCTCCGCTGCGTCGTGAAGGGAAACGCTATGACCATCACCGAGAACCCGATCACCGGCGAGTACGAGGGGTTGCCGACCGAGTCGCCCCTGGGCTTCCCGCTCGACTGGAAATGGCTGCGCGGCGCCAAGAGCGAGTGGGGTTTCAAGCCCACACCCGGCCCACGCGGGCTGACGATGCTCGACATCGCCAAGGGTTCGTACGGCGTCATCCCCGACAACCCTCCGCACCGTTCGATGGCACCGCGTGGTGCCGACATCGACCCCGACACACCCGATATGGGCTACATCCTCAACAAGAAGAGCGATGTGTGGGCCGAGAACGTGACCGAGTTGTACGAGGAGGCCGTCGCTCGCCAGTGGAGCGCCACCCGCGACATTCCATGGAGCGAGCTCCCGGATCTGCCCAACGACATCGAGCACGCGATGTGCCAGGTGTGCACCACGCTCACCGAAGTGGAGATGATCGCCAGCGATCTGCCGGCCAAGTGGATGTGGCGTATCAACCACGACTTCCTCGAAGCCAAGATGTTCCTCTGCACGCAGATCATGGACGAGGCCCGTCACGCTGAGGTGTTCCGCAAGCGAGCACTCGCCAACGGCGGCGGTCTGCTCGTCAGCCGTGGCCAGAGCGAGGGTCTGCTGCGCACGATCATCGAGGCCAAGACCTACACCCAGGCAACCGCACTGCTGCACCTGCTGGGCGAGGGCTTCATCCTCGACATCTTCCGTATGGGCGAGCTCATCTCTCCGTCGCCGGTCGAGAAGCGTATGTTCCGTATGGCGATGCAAGACGAAGCCCGTCACGTCGCCTACGGCACGATGCACATCCGCTACGCCGTCGAACAAGACCCCGATGTCGCCGAGGAGATCCACGAGGCACTCGACCACGGCGAGGTCGTGCTCACCCAGTTCGGCACCAACCAGGACTTCGGTACGGCACTCGCGGTGCTGCTCGGTGGCGGTGTCGAGCATGTCGAAACCAAGGGTTTTGAGCTGCAGGCCGACCTGCAGCGCAAGCAGTTCACCTCCTACCTCGCCCGTTGTGAGCGCGCCGGGATCAGCCGCCTGCACCGTACGAAGCTGCCCCTCGAACTGCTGGGCATCGACCCCAACACCGTCCTCGCCGACCTCTGAACGGAGCACAACCGATGAACATCGATTCCGCTGCATTCTTTGCCGCACTTGCCGACGAGATGAATGCCCACCCTGAGCAGTTCCGTGTGCTGGGCGAGTGTGACATGTCCACTGCACTCGTGATGCGCAAGGCCGACGGCGACTTCGCAGTAACGATCACCTTCGAGGGTCTCGCGTGCGCCGGTGTCACACCGATCGCCGCCGCCGATGCTGGCAGCGCTGCCGACTGCTACCTCGACGGGCCACTCGCTGCCTGGCAGACGATGTTCGACGACATCCTCGCCAACGGTGCCGCCAGCGGACGCCAGACGATCAACAGCCTGGCGCTGCTGGGAACCGACATCCGCCTCCGCGGCGATGATCCGATGGGAACCGACAAGTTCTCACGATTCAACCAGACCCTGCAGGAATACCTCGACGGCGCGGCCCGCACGGCCGCGGTCGCTCGCTGAGACAAGGACCGACAACCATGAGCGCACCGATCTGCCCGAACTGTGGCAACGAGATCACCCGTGTCGTCGACGTGCCCTACGGCTGGTGGGAGTGGAACGAGGGCAAGGGCAAGTACGTCCTCACCACCGCCGCCACCCGCGTCGACGTCTCCCCCTGGGTGCACACCGACTGCATGACCGAGTTGCGGAGCTTCCACCCGCAGAACCCTGTCGTTCCTGCGTGACGGTGCCGCCATGAGTCTGATGGTGCGCCAGGACCGCTGCATCGGGTGCGGGGCATGCGACTTCTCGTGCCACACCGACGCGCTCACGAAGATGGATTCGTTCCTCGGCATCTTCGAGATCGACCCGTACACATGCGACGACTGCATGGTGTGCGTGAGCAAGTGCCCCGAGAACGCGATCGTCGCCGACGCCCGCTTCCCCGTGTGCAACGGCCACGGTTGCCCATTGCACAGCGATCGCCTGGCCGGCACGGAGTGCTCGATCTGGCAGGAGACGTGCGCCAGTTGCGGCACCACCCTGTGGCTGGAACCGGGTGCTGACGCCTACGTGTGCCCCACGTGCGACAGCCACCGCAAGGTGCACTGCCCCAAAACGCGGCTGCTCACCATCATCCCCTCCCCGACGAAGGCCGCCAAGCACTAGACGGCCCCGACCTCGATGAGGTTGTGCAGCGCTGCGTGCTACACGCGTCACTCGGGCTTGAGGCGCTCGATCTCGTAGGCCAGCAGTTCGTCGATCGACGAGGCGGGCGGCTTGGGCAGCACCACTTCGCCGTGCTCGCGGCTGGGCAGCAACACGATCGCCGTACCCGGGCTGGTGACGGCGCCGCGCTGGTTGGTGCAGCGGATGGCCAGGTGCACCTCGCTGCGCACACCCGTGGGCGTCTCGGTCTGCACCTTGTTGATCACCTCGCCGGTGAGCCACTGGGTGTCGCCGACGTAGTTGAACTTGCGGTGCTGGCAGTCCAGCTTCCACATCCACGCGTCGTCGCCCATCCAGTCGGTCACGAGATGGGACAACCAGGTCTCGCGCAGTCCGCCGTAGTCGTACGACGTGGCGAGACCCAACTCACGCGCCCGCTCGGGTTCCCAGTGCAAACGCTGCACGGTGTCGGGGACGTTCAACGCGTTCGGCGGGAACAGGCCCGGGGCCTTCTTGCGCACGAGATACGACAGGCGGAATGCGCCGGGAGGCGTGAGCTGCATACCCCACCCCATGTGCCACACCACGATGTCGGTGGTGCGCAGCGGGCCCTTCACCTTCGGGTCGACGATGTCGCCGACCTGCACATCCTCGAACCACCGCGGCTCGCCGCCACGGCGCGTCTCGCGCTCGTAGGCGGCATCGATCTCGGCGAGTTGCTCGGGCGTGTACGGCTCGGGCGACTCCTTCTCCTTCTGACGCTCCTTGGACGCGCCGCGCTCGGCGTTGATCCAGGTGCCGCGCTGAATGGCGTGCAGTTCGCCGCGCTGGTTGGCGAAGATGAAGTCGTTGGTGACATGCGCACTGCGCCCACCGAACTCGCTGCGCTTGTCGGCCACACCCACCTGCGCGCGCAACTTCTTCACCCGGTCGCGCAGCTGCAGCGGACGCCACCACTCGAACTCCATCACGGCCTGGTACGACCCGAGGCCGGCGAACGGGTCGCCACGCAGGATCGCCTTGTGCTCCGGCGACACCGGCCGCGGCGAAGCATCCTCCCCCATCGTGTAGAGGAACGTGGGCGGGTTGATCAGCCCGCCCCAGCGGGTACCTGCCGCATAGGCCTCGTCGCAGTACAGCGGGTTGTCGTCGCCGTAGCCGAACGCGAAGTGCCGCAGGCCGTCGATGGAGACCTCGAAGTTGTGCGGTGCCATCGGCATCGCCTGTGCGATTCCGTTCCGCAGCCGGGAACGCTCGAAGGCTTCGTCGGTGAGGCGGCCGTAGTTCGGG
>CAIXHI010000464.1 GCA_903919215.1 uncultured Acidimicrobiaceae bacterium | reverse complement strand
GGCATGGTGGTCCAGGTCGACGACCCGGTGTTGGGCGCGTTGCAGCAGGTCGCTCCGCCGATCCGCTTCGCGGCGTCACCGCATGTCGCCCCCCGGCCTGCCCCCCGGGTCGGCGAGGGTGGCACCGCCCTCGTGGCCGATTGGACGCCCATGGCGCGCCCCGCCCCGACCGGTGGTGCCGACGTCGCACCCCTGGCTGGCGTGCGCATCCTCGACCTCGGCGCCTACTACGCCGGGCCGTACGCGCCGCGCCTGATGGCCGACCTCGGTGCCGACGTGGTGAAGCTGGAACCCCTGGCGGGCGATCCGCTCCGCGGGCTGGCGGTCGTCTTCCGCTCGGCACAGGCGGGGAAGCGCTCGATCGCCGCCGACATGAAGGCCGACGCACTGGCCGGTGTTCGCCAGCATCTGATTGCCAACGCCGACGTGATTCACCACAACATGCGGCCGGGAGCGGCCGAGCGGTTGGGTGTGGGTTATGAGCAGGCGGCGGCGCTGAACCCCGCTGTCGTGTACGTGTACTCACCCGGCTGGGGTTCCTCCGGGCCCGACCACCTGCGGCAGAGCTTCGCCCCGAACATGTCGGGCTTCGTCGGTGGTTGCTTTGAGGTGGCCGGTCGCTTCAACCCACCGATGTACCCCACCGGCAACGAAGACCCGGGCGGCGGGTTGGTGGGTGCGATCGCGACCCTGATGGGCCTGCTGCACCGCCAGCAGACCGGCAAGGGCCAGTATGTCGAGAGTCCCCAGATCAACGCGGCGCTCGATGGCATCTCGCACATCGTCCGCCGCGCCGACGGCGAGGTGCTGGGCGCCGAGCGGCTCGACCCGTTGCAGTACGGCTTCTCCGCGCTCGAGCGGCTGTACCCCACTGCTGACGGCTGGCTGTGCCTCTCCGCGCAGATGCCGCGCGATGCGGCGGCGTTGCGCGCTGCACTGGGCAACCGGTTGCCCGCGGAGTGGACCGGTGCTGAGTTGACCGACATCGACAGCGACGACCTCGGCGATGCACTCGGCGCACTCTTCGAGGCCCGCGGCACTGCCGACTGGGTGGCCGAGCTGACGGCTGCCGGTGTTCCTGCGGTAGCACCGAAGACCGAGCGGCAGACAGCGACGTTCCTGCGCGACCCCGAGAACCAGCGCACGCGTCGAGCCGCCGAGGTGGATCACCCGCGCGACGTGAAGGTGCGCGGCATCGATCAGTTGCTGCGGATGACCTCCGCGCAGATGCCCGCGTACCGACTTGCACCTGAGCTCGGAGCACACACCACCGAGATACTGCTCGAGGCGGGTCTGTCGCCCGAATCGATCGACGCTTTCCGCGAGCAGCGGCTCGTTCGCTGACACCGTCACCCCCGCTTCGCCCAACCCATCACGAACAAGGAGTTCATCATGCAGCTACTCGAAGGCAAGGTCGGTTTCGTCACCGGCGCCGGCCATGGCCAAGGCCGCACGCACGCAGTGCGGATGGCGCAGGAGGGGGCCAACCTGATCCTGTGCGACATCTGCGCACCGATTCCGCAGACGCAGGCGCCGATGGCGACGTACGAGGAGCTGGAGGAGACCGCCCGTCTCGTCGAAGCCGCAGGTGGGCAAGTTGTGTTTGGTATCGCCGATGTGCGCGACCGGGCGGCTGTGCAGGCGATCGTCGACAAGGGTCTGGCCAAGTTCGGGTCGGTCGACGTCGTGTCGGCCAACGCCGGCATCTGGAAGCCGACCCCGTTCCTCGACATCGAGGACGATGAGTACGACGCGATCGTCGATACCTCCATGCGCGGCGCGTGGAACACGTGCAAGGCAGTGGTGCCCTCGATGATCGCCAACGGGCGAGGTGGCTCGATCGTGATCACCAGCTCCGCTGCTGGAATCCGTGGCCAAGCCCCGTGGGCGCACTACGCCGCAGCCAAGCACGCGGTCGTCGGCCTGATGCGGTCGCTCGCCAACGAACTGGCGAAGTACAGCATCCGCGTCAACACGGTGCACCCCACCGGCGTCGCCACGTTCATGGGCATGCAGCCGGTCGTGGCGGAGATGGTGGAGAAGGAGCCGCTGTTCCTGATGGGCGCGGCGAACATGCTGCCGATCGACGTCATCCAGCCCGAGGACGTCTCCAACGCGGTCGTGTGGCTGATGTCCGATCAAGCCCAGTGGGTCACCGGCGTGGCGCTGCCCGTCGACGCCGGCAACACCAACAAGCCCTAGGAGGAACGCGATGATCAAACTGCTCGAAGGTGTGCGCGTCGTGGAGTGCGCGGTGTTGTTCAACGGCGACCAGACCAGCCGACTACTTGGCGATCTGGGTGCGACAGTGATCAAGGTGGAGGCACCGGGGGTCGGTGACTACCTGCGCGACTTCCTCGGTCAGATCACACCGCACCACAGTCCGGCGCACATGTATGTCAACCGCAACAAGCGGTCGATGACGCTGAACCTGCGTTCCGACGAGGGCAAGGCGATCTTCTTCGACCTGATCCGCACGGCAGACATCTTCATCGATGGTTTCGCCGGCGACGCCTGCACGCGACTGGGGATCGGCTACGAGCAGCAACGGGCCGTCAAGCCCGACATCGTCTACGCCCAGTGCAGCGGGTTCGGCGCCACAGGCCCGTACGCCGAGATCCCGACCCACGGACAGATGATGGGCGCGCTCGGTGGAGGTGTGTCGCTGGGGATGGGCGACGACGGTCTGGCGAAGGAACTCGGTGGCATGAGCGACGGCACCACTGTCGCGGCGACCAATACGGCCCTCACCGCGGTGGCTGCATTGATCCAGCGCGATCGCACCGGTGAAGGCGCATACATCGACGGTGCCGGTTCGGACGCCGTGCTGGCGACGCAGTGGTTCCACGCGACGTACGAGTGGAACGCTGCCCGGCTCACCGATCGGCGTGGCATGCCGCAGAACGGTCCCAGTGCGAAGTACCACTTCTACGAGACGAG
>CAIXHI010000463.1 GCA_903919215.1 uncultured Acidimicrobiaceae bacterium | reverse complement strand
TGTTCGTACGGAGTACGTCACCGGACTCGGTGACGATCAGGCCGGCGAGGAGGATCCCGTCGAGCCAAGCGATGGCTGCTTCGGCGGACATCATCATCGCAGCTGTGGCACATACTTCGGCGGTGGCCGCGTCGTTGGCGATCACCGTCGCGCTGACGATGCCATGTCGAGCGGGTTGGGAATGAACGGGGTCGATGAGGTGGTGCGCAGTGCTGCCGTCGGCCGTGGTCCACTTGCGTACGGCGGTGCCGGATGTCGCCGCACCACCGGTGACCAACCGGAAGACGGCCACGTGGTGAGGCGGGTGGTGGGGGTCTTCGACGCCCATGATCCAGAGCGCCTCGCCCGCAGGATCGTCAGCGGGACGACCGAGCACGGCGATGTCGCCGCCGACGTTGACGACGACTCCGGCGGCGCCGGCCTCCATCAGCTCCTCGGCCACGATGTCGGCCGCGAACCCCTTGCCGATGCCGCCCAGATCGATCGCGCTGAACTCCGGCACGGTGATGGTCGAGGCCGCGTAGTCGAACCGCACGAGTGCGCTCTGGCCGATCAACGTGCCGGGCACGATGGGGGCGAGAGCGTCGTCGACGGTGCTGCGCGTGTAGCCAGCGGCCAGCAGCGCGGGCAGCATGGTGATGTCGAAGCGGCCCTCAGTCTGTCGCCATGCATCCAGCGCGCGGCTGACGACGGCCAGGGTGTCTTCGTGGACGACGACGGGGTGGCCGGCGGCCTGGTTGGCGCGGGTGATGTCGCTGTCGCTGCGGAAACGGCTCCACAACGACTCCAACTCGCGCAGGCGGAACTCCGCCCGGTCGAGCATCTCGACGGTGCCACCGTGCACCTGCAGGATCGCAGTACTCCCCATCACCCGTAGTTCGCGTTCAATGGGTTGAGAACTCATGGAGTGATTCTGTCGGGGTGGCGACCCCTGATCAGCACTTACCCTGCTGATGCGACCACGGGCTGCACTTCGTGGTGGTGGCGGGGGCCGGAGCAGCGGTGGTGACCGGTGCCGCAGTGGGCGGCGGGGTCGGGGCGGCGGTGACCGGTGCTGCGGTGACCGGGGCGGCAGTGACCGGAGCAGCGGTGACCGGAGCGCCAGCGACCGGCTTGGCCGTGGTGACCGGTGCGGCCGCAGGCTGACCAGCCTTGGGGGCCGCTGCCGGGGCGGCGGTGACGGGTGCGCCAGCCGCAGCCGGGGTTACCGGGGCAGCCGGAGCCTGACCGATGGCCGGGATGGTGAGCACGACGGTGCCACCGGGCACCACGGTGTCGACCGAGACGGGAACCGTCGCGGCGATGGTGGTGAGCGCCGGGTCGGCGTACAGCGTGGTGGGGGCCACGAGCGCTGGGTCGACGTAGGCGGTGGGCATCTTGGGCTGATTCGCGGCGGCGATCACGGTGGTGAGGCCGAAGATTCCCGAGGCGGCCAAGCCGGTGACGGCGATGCGGGCACCAGCGGCGATGTGCGGGTGACTCTTCTTGCCGCGAGGGGCGGTGGTGCGAGCAGTTGCCGCCGGACGGGCGGCGACGGGGCGGGCAGCGGCTGCCGGTGCGGCGCTGTGTGCGGCGACGGGCGGGGCCGGGATCTGCGCCTGCTGGGCAACCGGCGCTGCCCACATCATGGTCGGGCTGGCGATGGTCCGGGCGGCGGTGGCCGGGGCGGCGGCTGCCGGGGTGGCGGCGGTGCGGGCGACGGGGGCCTGACCGCGCTTGGCGCGGATGGCGGCGAGGCGTGCGGCTTGGTCCTGGTCAGTCATCTTCGTTCTCGTCCTCGTGGTCGCCCTCGTCGTCATCTTCGTGATGCGCGGGGCTCGGCTTGGTGGTGGTCGCTGGGGCGGGTGTCGGGGTAGCGACGTGAATGGTGGTGGCCGGCGGCGGCGTGGGTGCCGGGGTGGCTGGCGGCGTCGGGGCTTCGGTGTCGACCGGGGCTTCGGTGACGACCGGGGCTTCGGTGATGATCGTGACCACGATCGGCTCAGGAGCGACCGTGGTGGTGGTGGCGCCAGGAGCCTCGACGTTGGTGACCGAGACGATGATCTCGGCGCCCACCTGGTCGGCACTGAAGGTGACGAGCTGCTGTCCGTCGGTGAACTGCACGTCGACGTGTGCGGCGGCGTCGGTGGCACCGACGAACGTCCAGCCAGCGCCGGGGTGCGGATCGAGCGCTGTCAGCGTGGTTCCGTCGGACTGGATCGTGACCAGACCAGCAACGCCGATCTGGTAGGTGATCGAGCGAATCGCTGCGGGGGCAGTGGATTCAGCGGCGGGTGCGCTCTCGGCGGAGGCGCTGCTGATGACGTTGACGCCGGCGTATGCCAAACCGCCGGATCCGGCGATTCCTGCCATCGTGATTCCTGTGAGCCAGGTCTTGTTCATCTTGCTGCTTCTCCTGAAGGGTGTCGGTCCCGATGACCAGATTGAACTGGGTGGCCCTCCAAGGGAGCTCCACACGACATCCTTGAATCGTCGAAGTGTTGGCAAACCTTGAGTGTGAGATAGGTCAACAGCGTCAAGAAAGCGTCAAGACCGCCCCGCGGAGTGACTTCCGAGCGTTTCCGCAGTCACAACCCCCTCGCCTAACCTGCGCTGCAACAATCGGAGGGGCGATGCAGACTCGAGTGTTGGGCCGTTCAGGGATGAAAGTGAGTGCGTTGTGCCTGGGCACGATGACGTTCGGCAAGGAAGCCGACGAGTCGGCGAGTCGAGCGATCATCGACCGTTACCTCGCTGCTGGCGGCAACTTCATCGACACCGCCGACGTCTACAACCGCGGCACGTCCGAGGAGATCATCGGCCGCGCGCTCGGCGCTCGGCGTGACCGGATCGTGCTGGCCACCAAGGGGCGACTGCCGACCAGCGACGATGTGAACGATCAGGGTGCCGGTCGTCGGCACCTCACTCGCGCGCTCGACGCTTCGTTGCGTCGTCTCGGTACCGACTGGATCGATCTCTACCAGGTGCACTGGCCCGACCCGACGGTTCCGCTGGACGAGACCCTCAGCACACTCGATTCCTTCGTGCGTTCCGGCAAGGTGCGTGCGGTCGGATTGAGCAACTACCTCGGCCAGGATCTGCAGAAGGCAATCGATCTGTGCGATCGGTATGGCTGGACCCCGGTCTCGTCGCACCAGCCGCAGTATTCGTTGCTGTTCCGCGAGATCGAGCTCGACACGCTGCCGCTGTGTCAGCGCGAGCACATCGCCGTACTCCCGTGGAGTCCACTTGGTGGTGGGGTGCTCACCGGCAAGTACGCGAACGATGAAGTGGTGCCCGAGGGAACACGCGTCGCCGCCGCGTCACCCAAGTTGCAAGCGAATCAACTCAGTGAGCACAACCTCACCGTTGCTCGTGCCGTGGGCGAGGTGGCGGCTGACATCGGTCGGAGCTCCGCTCAGGTGGCGTTGAACTGGGTGCTCCATCGTCCGGGCGTCACCGCCCCGATCCTCGGTGCCCGCAGCGTCGCCCAGTTGGACGACAACCTGGCGGCGGAGGGTTGGCAGCTCGAGGCAGCGCACGTGGAGCGACTCGACCGCGCCAGCCGCAAGGCATTGCCCTACCCGCACGATATGTACCGCATGATCAACCGGTGACCTCGAGCAATTCGCGGATGGAATGGGCGGTGGCCCGCCTCCCTGCGCTGCGCTACCGGAACTTCCGTCGGTACATGGCGGGTCAGGTGGCGTCGATCGCCGGCACCTGGCTGCAGTCCGTCGCCCTGGGTTGGTTGGTGCTGAAGCTCACTCGCGATGGTTCTGCCGTTGGCTTGGTGACGGCCGCTCAGTTCGCCCCGGCGCTGATCTTGGGCGTGTGGGCCGGCGCCGTCGCCGATCGCTTTGATGCTCGCCGTGCGGTGATGGGGCTGCAGGTGCTGCTGGGTGCACAGGCCACTTCGCTGGCCGTGCTGGTGCTCACCCATCACGCATCGCTGTGGTCCTTGTGCCTGTTGGCAATGGTGCAGGGTGTTGGCAACGCGTTCGACCAACCGCTGCGCCAGGCGCTGATGAACGAGACCGTTGGTGACAAGGAACTGCCCAACGCCATCGCGACCAACAGCACGCTGGTGCAGATCGGTCTGATCCTGGGTCCGTCGCTGGCTGCGGTGCTGATTCCCACCGTCGGTATCGGGTGGTGCTTCGCAGTGAACGCAGCCTCGTACGCGGTCATGTTGGTGGCCATCCGTTCGATCCGACCCGGGGAGATGATCCGCCGTCCGCGATCGAAGGGTGCCGATGCATCCGTCCGCGCGGGTCTCGCCTACCTGCGTCGGCGCCGTGATATCCGCTTGCTGCTCGTGGTGCTCGCAGTTGGCTCGATGATCGCGTACCGACTGGAGGTCGTGCTGCCGGTGTTGGCCAGCCGCGACCTGCACGGCGGCTCGGGCCTGTTCGCGGTGATGACCGCCTTGCGCGGGTTGGGCGCGCTGGGGGTCTCGCTGTACCTCGCGTCGCGTACCGGTCCGCCACCCTTGCGGTTCATGCGTCGCATGGGTCTGGTGCTGGCGGCAGGGTTGGCGCTGATGGCGGTGCCCTTCACCCCACTGGTGCTGGTGGCACTGGTGCCCGTCGGGCTGGGCATGTTGGGCTCCGTCGTGTCCACGTTGTCGCTCACACAACTGCTGGCCAGCCCCGAGTTCCGGGGTCGCGTGGTGGCTGTGTGGTTCGTGGTGATGAACGGCGGCGTGGTCCTCGGGGCGTTGCTCACCGGAGCGCTGGTGGAACACATCGGCACTCGCCAGACGGTGATGATCGGCGCGGGCACGATGCTGTTGTTGTGGGCGCTGCTCGGTCGTTCCGCGCATGTGCTCGAGATGCGCACCGGCCATTTGACGACGGGGTCCGCAACTGGCAGCGTCTCGTCGTCCACCTACGAAGGAGATCTGGAATGAGCGACTGGTTCGAGGCGTACTTGGCCGCATGGGGCACTCTGGATGTCGACCAAGTCGCCGCCTGGTTCACCGACGATGCGGTGTATTTCGACATGACGATCGGCCACGGCGCCACCGGGATCGGCCAGGTGCGCAAGTTCGCCGCTGCGTCGTTCAAGAACGTGCCCGACGCTCGCTTCGAGTTCGTGCGCGGGCACAGCGACGACACGGGTTACTCCATCGAATGGATCATGCAGCCGATGAACGTGCCGGGTGTGTCGGTAGGACGCCTTCGTGAGGGCAAGATCTGCGAGAACCGCGACTATTGGAACGGTGCTGCGTACAAGGTGCCCAACACCTGAGGAGTGCAGCCCTCAGCTGGCGACTGCATACGTGGTCGCGTCGGTCGTGGCCGTGCCTGCGGTCGGCTGCGCCAGGACAGCCCGCGTGCACGTCACGATGATCACCTGGGGTGTCGCGTCGGGACGCTTGGCGACCGCCCAGTGGGCGTCGACGCGACTGTCGGCCATGTCGAGTTGTGTGTCGAGGAAGTCGGTGTCACCGCTGAGCAGGCGATCCCACGCCGCGGTGTCGCCGATGACCGATGCGAACTCAGGGCCGAACCACGCGTTGGCGGCAATCAGCGTGCCATCGGTGCTGAGGGCGGCGGCGCCCACTGAAACACCGGCGAGTCCGGACAGCAAGCTGTCGAGCTGAGCGGCCAACTGCGTCGGATCGATGGCGAGCACCACCTCGACGGCGCGATGGATCGAGCTGCGTGCTTTCCAGCCGGCGCGCGCGGTGGCCAAACGAGCGTGCGCGGCTGCGGCCCAACCGGCCAGCTCGCGGGCGCACTCCTCGGCCTGATCGTCGAACGCCCAGCCGGGACGACTGCGGGTGATCGTCAGCAGTCCGACCACGGCGCCCGCAGCGTTGCGCACGGGCATCGCGAGCAATCCGAAGAAGCGGAGTTGGTCGCCGTACTGCAGGAACTCGCGGGGGATCATCCGCCGGGCGGCATCTTGGCGCAAGAAGTCGACTCGCTGAACGTCGCCGTCGCGGAGCGCTTGCAGTTCGTGATCATCGAGTGACAAGGGCAGGGGCGAGTCCTGGATCGCGGCCAGCAACGTGTGGGCGGTGGGGTCGAGATGGGCGATGGCCGCTGTCCGCAGCGCTACGCCGTCGTCGGCGAGCAGGCGCAGCACGCATCCGTCACCGATCTCGTTGATCGCGTGACGCACGATGCGGTCGAAGACCGGTTGTGCGGACAGTGTGGTGCGGTTCAGCATCAATCCCAGATCGGCGCGCAGCGTCTCCAACGGACTCGCCGCGGCGTGTTGGTCGTGCTCGCCGGAGAACTCGTCATCGGAGGAGAACGTTGACAGTTCGTCGCGGTGGCGACGGAACTGTTCGATTGCAGCTTCGCTGACCTCGTACGCGGCGCCGAGTTTGACGGCCACCAGGTCGCCGGAACGCACGTGGCGATAGGCGGTCTGATAGTGAAGGCCGAGTCTGCGAGCTGCTGCTTTGAGGTTCATCGTGGGTGCCTGTCGCTGTGCCCGCTGCGCCGGACCGGCGCACACAGACAATCACAATATATAAACACAGAAAATGAAAAATGCAAGCAAAGTGGTGCCATCAACACGATGGGTGGTGGCACGTCAGCTGTTTGGTATGGCACGCGCGGGGAGTTGGCACACACTCCGGTTCCCCTCGTCGCGCAGTGCGCGCTTGGGACCACGAGCCCGTGAATCGGCGCTGCAGGTCGCGATGACGAAGGCCGGTGTCGCATCTGGACGGCGAGCGAGTGCCCAGTGCACACCGTCGGCCAGCGGGCAGCCCACCGAACAACCACCCGCCATCTGGTCGAGATAGTCGGTTTCGCCGGACAGCAGTCGCTGCCACACCTCCGCATCACGGGTCATGGCGCATGCCGCTACCAGCGAGGTGCCCATCTCGGCCAACGGCAGGTGCGGGTCGAGTCCGGCTCGGGTGGAGAATGGCTCGTTGCAGGTGAGCATGTGCCGATCGAGGTCGAACACGGCTTCGGGAATCGTGTTGTCGAACAATTCCACGGCGAGGTCGGCGAGTTCGTCGGCATCGGCCACGGGATGATCGGCCAAGAGGGCTTCGATGCGATCGTGCAGGGTGTTGCGCGCGCGCCAGCCGGACGTGAAGCGCTCTCCCCGCTCGATCGCCGCCGCCACCCAACCAGCCATCTCGACGGCCCGTGCCTCCTCGGTGGCGGTGTAGGGCCGGCCGGGCAGGTCGCGGGCCAGCGAGAGTAGCCCGAGGACGCGACGGTCTGCGCCCACCACCGGAACGCTCAGCGTGCTGTAGATCGTCATCCGATCGGCGTACTGCTGGAACGCTGGCGGGATCATGTGGCGAGCCACGTCGACGCGCAGGAAATCGACTCGATGCACCCGACCCTCGTGCAACGTGGTCTGCTCACGCGCAGCCGCCACCGGCTGCGGCTGGGTCAGCATCGCCGCGAGGATCGCTCGCCGGCTGGGATCGTGGTGGTGCGACGATGTGCCGGCCAGCCAACTGCGGTCCTCACTGAGCAGGCGGAGCACGGCGAAGTCGCCGATCGATTCTGCGAGGTGGTGGGTGACGAGGTCGAACACCGGCCGTGTCGACAGTGTCGTGATCGCCAACATCGCTGCCAAGTCGTCGATGACCGACTCGCTGGTCGTCGTGGACACGTCGTTGTGGCGAGGCGCGACGACGGCGGTCTGAGCCAACTCGGCGGCGGTGGCCGCCTCGATCGCCTGTCGACCCGCCAGATAGCGGTCGATTGCGGCCTCGCTGATTTCGTATCCCGAACCGGCCTTGATCGCGATGAGATCGCCGGCTCTCACCAACCGGTAGGCGGTCTGGTAGTGCAACCCCAGCCGACGTGCAGCAGCTTTCAGGTTCACGCGCTGCCCACACTCCCCACCGGACGGGAGGCAACAACAGTGTGGAACGTGGTGGGTGTGGGCGAGGTCATGAGCATCCCGTCAGGTATTCAGACTCACTCATCGTGCCACACATAGCGCCCTAAGTGTCGAAATTGATGAGTACCACAGGAATCCACACCTGGAGTGGGTGTCAGAACGCGCTGCGGTGATGTCCTCCGTCGACGGCGATGTAATGACCGTTGACGTAGCCGGCCAGGTCGGAGCACAGGTACACGATCGTCGACGCAATTTCTGCCGGGTCGCCGGCGCGACCGGCGGGAACCCCGGCCTTGTCGATCAACCACTCGCGGCGAGCATCATCGGTTGCCAGACCTTCGTGAGTCTCCAGATAGTGAGTGGTGGTGTTCGTGGCGATCCATCCGGGGGCGATCGTGTTGAACGTGATGCCGTGGCGGGCGTACTCGTCGGCAACACTTTTCAGCAGGCCGACGGTGGACGGGCGCGTCGCGTTGGCCACCGTATGCGGCGGTTTGTTCACCGGTTCCTTGGCGGTGGCCGACCCGATGTGCACGTACCGACCCCAGCCGGCAGCCTTCATCGCCGGTAGCACGGCATGCAGCATGTACACCTGACTCATCGTGTAGGTGCGGTAGGAGTCCACGTAGTCCTCGAGGCGGGTGATCTCGTCGAAGAAGCCACGCACGTGAAAGTCGGCCTGGGTGATGACGATCTCCGGCGGCCCGAAGAGGCGCGTGCACTCGTCGACTGCGTGCTGGATGCCATCCTGCGTGGACATGTCAGAGGGAATACCCGCGGCCACACCACCGGCTTGCTTGATCGCCGCCACGACGAAATCGATGTGCTTGGCGCCGCGAGCGACCACCGCAACGTTGCACCCTTCGGCGGCCAACATGAGGGCCGCCTGTTTGCCGATGCCCTTGCTGCCACCCACGACGAGCGCGGTGCGCCCCGCGATTCCAAAGTCCACGTGTGCCCCCCGGCTGACCAGCGGCACCATGATGTACGGCGCCCACCTGTGCAGCACACCATACGGCGTGGCATCGACGGGGCCAGCGCCGGCTGCCCACGAGGGTCGTCGTAGACTCATCAGCGTGGAACAGTCGGCTGAGTATTTTCGGGCGCTCCTTGACCGAGCTGATGGGATTCTCACAATCCTGAACCCCGACCTGTCGTGGCGTACCTCCACCGGTCGCGGCACGGTCGACATGGGCTATCCGCAGGGGTTCAGCCCCGAGGGTGGCGTGTTCTCGTTACTGCACCCCGACGACATCGAGCAGGGCTTCGCCGGCCTGCAGGAACTCGTGGCGATGGGTCCGGGGGCGACCCGCGTTGGACAGGTGCGGATTCGCGCGAAAAGCGGCCGCTATGTCGAGTTCGAGATCCACGGCACGAACCTGATCGGCCTCCCACCCATCAACGGTGTGGCCGTCCAGGCCATCGATGTGTCGGCGCTGCGCCTTGCGGAGACTGATCTGTGGCGCAGCGAAGAGCGGTATCGCGAACTCGTTGAGCACATGATGAACGGTGTCTGGATCATCGGTTCGGACGGTCGTACCGTCTTCGCCAATCCACGGATGGCCACGATGCTGAACACACCGCTGGTCGACATGCTGGAGCGATCGGTGTACGACTACGTCGACGACGAGCAGAAGAACGTGATCGCTCAGTACTTGGAGCGACGTCAGGCCGGTGTGTCCGAGACGTACGAGCTGTGCCTGCGCGCCGACGACGGCGTGCCCGTCTGGGTGTTGGTGTCCACGACTCCCCTTGCGACCGACGGACCGTTCCGGGCATCGGCGTCGGTGCTCACCGACATCACCGAGTTGAAGCGGGTGGAGTTCGAACTCGACCACGCGCGTCAGCGTGCTGAGGAGAGCAGCCGTGTGAAGGGTGAGTTGCTGTCCCGCGTGAGTCATGAGTTCCGCACGCCTCTGAACGCGGTGATGGGCTTCGCCCAACTCCTTGAGCGGCTCGTCGACGATCAGGCTGCGGACTACGTGCAGCGCATCGAGAAGGCGGGAACGCGACTGCTCGCGCTGGTCGACGATCTGATTGCGCTGCGGAGCATCGAGGCCTCGTCCGCCACCTCGCTGGGGCCGGTGTCCCTGGCCTCGAGCACCGAGCAGGTGTTGGCCAAACTGGTGCCTGCAGCCAGCCATGTTGGGGTGACGTTCCTCGCCTCCGATGTGCACGGCGTTGTCACTGCCGATCCCGTCCGACTCGAGCAGGTGCTGACCAACCTGCTCACGAACGCGATCGGCACCAGCCCGGTCGGGGGCGTCGTGACCATCTCCACATCGGTGACGGACGGACGCGTGCGGTACGCCGTTGCCGATCAGGGTCGCAGTCTCACAATGGCGGAGCAGGCGCGGGCGTTCGAACCGTTCGCCGACCCTGTGGTCGCGGGACGACGTTCATCGGTGTTGTTGCCGATGATCCGCTCGGCAGTCGCCACAATGGGCGGCGCTACTGGCGTGGAGTGCCCACCTACCGGCGGGTCGGTGTTGTGGTTCGAGTTGCCGGTGGCCTGAGCGGCCGGAAACTCAGCCGAACTCGGCGAGCCGGCGCACGACGCGGTCGGCGAGCGGGCGAGGCAGGTCGAGCGAACGCAGCAGCAACTCGCTGATCTGCTTCACTCGCTCGGATGCCTGCGCCGTGTCCATCGCTCGCACATCGACCACCACGGTCTCGAGTTCGCAATCGTTGTGGAACACCCGAACGCCTTCGGCCGTCAACTCAACGAGCACGGGCGCCGAGCCGAGTGGAATCTCGCGGGTGACGTTGGCGCTACGGGCGGCCGCGGGACGCGGGCCACGGCGGCGCCTCGTGGGCTCATTGTCGACACCGAGGGTGGTTCCCAGCACTCGGTCGAGTTCGACCAGCCATTCGTGCGGGGGGGTACGAATGCCCTGCTCCCACTTCGCGACGAGCGAGGTGCCAATGCCCATCTGCTCGCCAAGTTGGCGCTGCGTCCAACCGCGCTGTTGGCGGTGGTGAGCGATCACGGTTCCGATGGAGGTCTGAGTGTCCTGCACACCGCCACAGTAGCGCTGATTGGTCGCTCAGAACAGCGCTCTCTGTGTTTTTTCTCGCAAATGACCGCGGTAGGTGTCAGAACGTGTGCGGGTGCAGGGCCGGCACACATTCCTCGATGAACGTATCGATCAGATCGGCGTCCAACCCGACGGCATCCTCGGCCAGCAACGCGTCCGCACCGCGCTCGGGATCAAAGGTTCCGTGGTCCACGGCCGCCACGTCGAAGATGTGGCACACCGAAGTCATCCGCGCGGCCAAGCGATCGATGTGGCGCACGAAATCGTTTGCCGGCCGGCGGAAGCGAGCGGCAGCGGCGGTGACCGGATCGCGGTCGCCGAGCAGCAGCAGCGAGGCGCGCTCGCACGCGTCCCCGATCAGCGGGTCGCCGCGTTCGAGGGCCGCGATATCGGCGTCGTTGAGCGCCAGCATCCCCACTTCGTGGGCCCGAGCGGCGGTGCCCAACTGCTCCGCAAGTTCGGAAAGATCGAGTGCGTAGGCGAGTTGCTGAACGAAGTCGCCGACGCGCAGACCGCGTGCATGCACCTGAGGCAGGCGCGCCTCGAGTGTGTTCAGCAGTGTCGCGATGACCACTGATGTCTGTTCGTCAACGGTCTCGGTCAGCGCGGTCAGTTCGCGTGCGAGCGTGCGGGCAACCACAGAGGCGGCTTCGAGGTCGTCGTGCATGCGCAGTGCGCGTCGCGCTCGTGCGCTCAGTTCGACCAGGTTGAACGGCTTCACCAAGAGGTCTTGAGCGCCCAACTCCAATGCTCGGACCCTGCGCTCTGGGTTGGCATCGCCGGTGACCACCAGCACTGGGATCCCCACCTGATCGCCGTGGCGCATCAACTCCAGGATCGACATACCGTCGGCGTCGGGGAGGCCGAGGTCGAGGATCACGAGATCGCATGTGCCGGCCCAGAGTTCCTGGAGCGCCGCCCGTGCAGTGGTGACGACGATCGAGGACGTGAAACCAATTCCTGACATCGCCTCGCGCACGAGAAACGCTTGGTCTTCGTCATCCTCCACGATCAGCACGGTGAGTCCGTGCAACGTGGAGTCGCTGGGAGGGACGTCACCGTCGGGCTTCACGTCCCTATTCTGCCGCTCCCGGTGGCCGGTGAACGACACCGCGAGATGATCATCCCGGCGATCGGCACCGGACAATGACAGTATGCGCACAGATAACTCTCAAGTGCGGACAGTCGTGCGCCGAGAATTTACTGCTCCGCGCGACCGGTCGGCGTCGCCAGTCGAAGCGAGTGTATGAGAGGAGCGCGATCGAGATGACGCACGAAACGGGCCACAACTCAGGCAAAGCCAGCAGAGACGCTGGCTTCACCCTCACCGAAGTGCTGATCGTCATCGTCGTGCTCGGCCTGCTGGCAGCAGTCGTCACCTTCAGCGTGCGGGGCTTCGCCACCAAAGCGCGCACGTCCGCCTGCGCGGTCGACAAACACAATATCGAGACTGCCCTCGACAGCTATGTGGCGTTCCACGGCGAACCGCCGTCCACGTTGGACGAAGTGGGGCTCATCGCCGTCGGCTTGTTGCAGAAGCAGTCAGTGTTGTGGGACGTGCAGGGAAGCGCCGTCGCGCCCCAGCCCGGAGCATCCACCACCTGCGTCTGACGCTCAGCGCGGTAGATGGATGGTGAAGACTGCGCCGAGCTGGCTCGTGTCGTCGGCCGACTCGCCATCAGCAGGATTCGCAACGGTGATGTGTGCACCCAGGCGACGGGCAATCGAGCGCACGATCGATAGGCCCCGGCTGGCACCGGGGGCTGTCCCCATCGACGCGTCGTCGCGGAAGAGCGGTGCCAATCGTTCTGGAGGCACTCCCGGTCCTGCGTCTGCGATCGCGATGCAGAGCTCATCGATGGTCTCTTGGACAGTCACCCGCACGGTGCCACCGCTCGGGGTGTGGCGAATGCCGTTCGATACGAGGTTCTCGATCAACTCGAACAGGCGGAGCGCATCGGTGTGCACCTGCACGCCGCTCCCTGGGTCGATGGTCAGCGTGACGCCGCGTACATCGGCGATGGGGCCGGCGACGATGGCAACCCGCTCGAGCACGGTTACGAGCGAGATGGCCTCTCTCGGACGCACTCGGTCGTCATGCAATGTCGCCAGGTCGGAGAGGTCGCCCACGAGATCGACCATCAGGTCGGCGCTGATGCTGGCGCGGCGCAACACCTCTGCTGCCTTCTCCGAGCCCGCCGGGACGAGCCGCAGCAGGTGCAGGTAGTTCACGACCGCATTGAGCGGGTTGCGCAGGTCGTGGCTGACGCGTTCGAGCGTTGCGGTACGTGCCGCGGCGGCAGCCTCGAAGGAGTCGAGTCGGTACTCCAACGTGCGGTCGTTGGAGATCTGCAGAATGTGGTCACCCTCGCGAGCGGTGGTGACGTCGTAGTGCACGAGCACAGCGGCATGGTCGAGATGCCCGCTACGGGTGACGGTGTAGGGCGCTGGTGTGCCGCCCCTCCAGGCGATCTCCGCTGCGTCGAGCGCGCGGCCGGCGTCGACGAACACATGCGTTGCAAGGGCGCCGACCGTGATGTCCGTCGCCAACGGAACGGACATTGCTGCGCGGTTCAGGTAGACGATGACGAGATCGACGATGCGACCGTCCTCGAACACCGGGTCGTACAGGTGCACGGCCTGCTGGAGTAGTTCCGGGTCGAGGCGGACGACCGGCAACCGGGGTGATGTGTGGTCGGTCACGGTCCGCCCCCTTTCACCCTTGATCCTGCCCCAAATCCGTTCGTCGGGTGAACTTTCTCTGTTCCCGGTAACGACCGGCCAACTCGCGGACACTCACCTATCGACAGGAGGATGTCGATGCAGGTGGAAACGACAACACGGCGGCCGCACATGGTCCACGAGGGGCGCAACACGTTCTGGACACGGACCTTCGCAGCGGCACGGTCGGATGGCGGCTGGGTGCGAGTGCCTCGGTTGTACACACGCGCTTCGGCCGCGCAACTGACATCCGACATCTGCAACGCGCACCGGCGTGTAGGCGAGACCTTCCGGGTGCGTGGCATTCGTGTCGACGAGCGCTGGGCGGCCCGTTGGGAGACGACGGCAGAAGGGTCCCAGTGCGATCACGTGGTGTGGGTGCGGTTGGTCGCAGGTCCCAAAGACGACGGGTGACATGACACTCACGCTGGGTACTGAACCGCTTTCGGTATACCAGTGCGCACGCAGAGGTTGCATCGTGGTCTCGGCGACCTTCGCAACGGCGTGCAGCGTCGGGTTCACCAACGACCCGATGTCGGACTGCGTCAGCGCGTGGGAGAAGGGTTGGGTCGGCTCGGGCACTAAGGCACCCCACATGAAACGCACTCTCCTCGAGGGTGTTGCCCTCGTCGTCGGTCTCGTTGGGGTGGGTGAGGCACCAGGTGAGTCCGTTGGCGACGAGCAGGAAGCCGGTCTGATCCAGCGCCTTACGCGCCGCGCTCTGTGCCGCTCGCGATGATCGCGTCGTACGCGGCCTGGGTGATGTGGGTCGGCGTGTAGGTCGCGCCGTTCTTGGTCAGTTGCTTGGCGAAGGCCCGCATGTGATTACGGGAACCCTTCTCCAGGTTGTCGTAGACCAACTTGATGTCCGGTGAGGCGGTGGCCAGCGTCTGCAGGTCGGCGATGTCGAGATCTTCGATCACGGCACCGACCGTGAGGGCATCGACCAGTGAGGTGCTGCCCTGCGCGACCAGCGTCGTGTAGAGCGACTGGAGGTCGGGGTTGGTGAACACGCCCGCCGCGTTGCCGGCAGCCGGGTCACTGAGCGTGTAGCGGTCGAGCAGTGTCTTCACCGCGTCGCTGTGGGTCTGCTCAGCCGACGAGATGTTGCTGAACGTCTTCACCTGCCACTTGTCGTAGAGCGCCACGTACACGTCGTGAGCGAGCTTCTCCTCTTCGCGCATATGGAGCAGGCCTGCCGTCTCGGCAGCGGTGAGGGTCGCCTTCGGCAGCGCGTCGATCTGGGTCTGCAGCACGCTGCCGTCCATTCGCGTGGTGCCCTCCGAATCGACCTTGGCGGGACCATTCCCGCCGCCGCCGCTCCCGTTGTTGCTCGGGGTGGACGAACAGGCCACCAGCCCGAGCATCACCGCCGCAACCATTGCCATTCGCCGTACACCGTGGTTCGTTCGAACTCGCATGAGTGCTCCTTTGATACCTCCCAGGGTATGCGGCCGAGTGCACCTTGAACACCGCCGAAGGTCCCACCCCAGGGTTGCGCTCGTATACCCCCGGGGGTATCATCAACTCAGGATTTCCACCTGCATCGAGGAGCGTTCAACGTGAGCACTGCCACTGAAGCGTCATTGCCCCCCGGGCACGAACCATCACACGACCCCGACGAACGTGCCCTGTTCTCGCGTCTGGCAGCGTCGATGGCGCGCCACCGCAAGGCGGTCATCCTCGTGTGGCTCGTGGTGACGATCGCCGCCGCGCCGTTGGCGATCTCGCTGACCAAGGCGCTGTCCGGTGCCGGTTGGGACGCAAAGGGTTCGACTGCGGAGAAGGTGCGTGCCGAGCTACGCAACGACTTCCCGGCGATGGGCGCGGAGAACCCGGTGGTTGTGTATCACCAGGCGACGCCGATCGCCGCCGATCCGGCCGGGCTCCAGGCGCTGGTCGCCGAGCTGGCGAAGGGGCCGCGGGTGTTGTCCGTGGTCGATCCGCTGGCGATGCCGCCGGAGGCGGGCATGATCTCGCAGGACGGGATGACGGCGCTTGTGCCCGTCGAGCAGAAGATCGGTGTCGAGGCGGATCGTCCCGAGGCGGCCGGCGAACTCGGCGACTTCGTCGGCGAGCTGACGATCCCCGCCGGCG
>CAIXHI010000462.1 GCA_903919215.1 uncultured Acidimicrobiaceae bacterium | reverse complement strand
GGGCGACACCCATCCCCGACGCCGACCCAAACCGGGCCAACAGGTGGCCGGCCTTCACGAACCTGGCTGACTCGGGCAACGACCAGTTGCACGCCGCCATCCCCCACGCCCGCGCACCACGATGCCCATCGCGACGGAACGCACCGGCCTCCTCCACCCGAGCCACCAACGTCGCCAACGCCGACTCCGCAGCGCGACGCACACCATCCAACTCACGCGCCAACGCCTCGAGATCGCCAGGCGACATCGCCCGCACCTCCTCGACACTCGGAACCCGAACAGAACTCATGTACGAAGTGTCGCATGAGGGTGTGACAAGGTAGTCGGCAGACACAGGACCATCGACCCTGACCGATCGCCAGCGCCCGGCACACGATGAGCGTGGAGGTGGACACGATGACCATGCCACATACGCCTCACAAGGTGATCCACGCCGAACGGCCGACCGGTGATCCGGCGCACGCTCCGGGCAAGCAGCACCTCGACATCGATCACATCCGGACCGACCGCCGCCGCGACCCAATGCAGTTTCAGCGCAATCTGCAAGCGACTCGGGTACAGAGCCACGCACTACGCACCCAACGCGGCACCTGACAGGGAACTACCAGATCAGCGCGAGAGCCAGGCGAGCGGGGGACGCTCGGCCAGGTTCAGCGGCACCGACGAACCGTCGGCCCGACGCAACACCGGCGACGGGTCGTGCAGCAGGCTGCCATCGGGCACACGGCCCAACATCGTGGCCATCACCTCAGCGGCTTGCACCGACAGTGCGTGCAGCGAACGGTGGCGGTGTTCGCGGGTACCGAGGTCGATCTGCGCGATCGCCTCCGGCCCGTAGCGGCGGGCCACGTCGATGAGCATCGCGATCTCCACACCCCAGCCCTGCACGAACGGAAGCTGCTCGAGCACCGAACGACGACCGGCGTACTCGCCGGCGAGCGGCTGGTGCAGGCCGGTGAGCTCCGGGTAGTACAGCGACATCAGCGGACGGGCCACCAACTCCGTGGTGCGGCCGCCGCCGCCCAACTGCGTGGGGCGGTGCGACACGGCCTTCACCAGCGCCACCGATTCGTCGTCGAGCATCGGCGCCAGCAGGCGGGTAATCCAGTGCGGTTCGAAGCTGGTGATGTCGCCGTCCACCCACACCACGAAGTCGCCACTGCTGGCGGCCAAGCTGGCCCACAGCACATTGCCCTTGCCGTGGCCCTCGCCATGGCGGGCATGAATCTGTTCAATCGGCACCACGGTTGCGCCAGCGCTGGCGGCAACGCGAGCGGTGTCGTCGGTGCTGCGGTCGTCGAGCACCAGCAACTCATCGACGAACGGCACACGCTTCATCAGTTCGGCACGGATGATGCTGACCAGCGGGCCGATCGTGGCGGCCTCGTCGCGGCAGGGGATGCACAGCGACACGGTCTTCGAACCCTTGGCCTGCATCACCGTTTCCATGGTGCAGTTGTCGATCTCGAACAGCCGGACGGATCCCACGTGACCATTCAATCTGCAAAGCACACAAGTTGACGCTCCACTACCCTGACCGCAATGCAACCGGATGGAATGTTCCTCTACGGCGTCGTCAACGCCAGCCCCGACTCGCTGAACACCGACTCGATCGCCACCACCGCCGACCAGGCATTCGCTCGCGCAACGCAGTTGTTGGCGGAGGGAGCCAACGGCATCGACCTCGGCGGGCAGGGCAGCACCGACATCGCCGAAGTCGTCCCGTGGACCGCCGAATGGGACCGACTGAAGGACATCGTGCCGGCGCTGGCAGCGCTGGGTGTGCCGGTCAGCGTCGACACGTGGCGCCCCGAGGTCGCCCGTCTGGCGTTGCAGCACGGTGTCACCGTGATCAACGCTGCGGATGGCATGCAGAGCGACGGAATGTGGCAGGTCGCCGCCGACTTTGACGTGCCGATCATCGTCCCGTTCCTCAGCGGCCCGAACCCGAGGGCGATGGAGATGGTGCGTCGCGATCCGGTGGAAACGATTATCGAGTTCTTCGACGCCCGTCTCCGCGACGCCGACCGCTACGGCCTGCGCCAACGGTGCGTACTCGACCCCGGCACCGGCTTCGCTCCCAGCAACTGGCCGTGGGAGGAGCGCTACCTCTACCAGAAGCAGGTGTACAGCAACCTCGACGCGATGCGCGTGTTCGGACTGCCGCTGTACATCGCGCTGCCGTGGAAGGAGACCGCGCAGCACGACGAACTGCTGGAGATCGTCATCCGCAATCGTCCCGAGTACGGCCGTGTGCACTACCCCGCCAAGGTGCGCTCATTCGAGCGCCGGCTCCTCAGCTGAGCACCGTTCTCAGAGGTTG
>CAIXHI010000461.1 GCA_903919215.1 uncultured Acidimicrobiaceae bacterium | reverse complement strand
GCCACCGACGAGATGGTGATCATCGAACCGCCGCTGCCCTGTTCGATCATCGTCGGGGCGGCGGCGCGCAGTGTGCGCCACACGCCGGTGAGGTTGATGTCGATCATGTCCTGCCAACGCTCATCGGACATTTCCCAGAAGCGACCCCACGACGAGATACCGGCGTTGGCGACGACGATGTCGAGGCGGCCCAGCGCAGTGACGCCATCGGCGACCGCGCCGTCGAGGTCGCTCTGACTGCGGACGTCCCCGATCCGCGCGACGATCCGACGGCCGAGTGCCTCGACCAGGCGGACGGTCTCGTCGAGATCGTCGGGGGTTGCGGTGGGGTAGCCGACGTTGGCCGCGGGTGCGCAGATGTCGAGGGCGATGATGTCGGCACCTTCCTCGGCCAGGCGGATGGCATGGCTGCGGCCCTGTGCGCGCGCCGCGCCGGTGATGAATGCGACCTTGCCGTCGAGAATTCCCATGGTGTGCTCCTGAACGTTATGGCGTGACGAGTTCGTCAGACCGGAGGTGTGATGACGCCACTGGCCTCGAGGGCATCGATGGTGGCGTTGTCGTAACCGATCTCGGTGAGCACCGAACGGTTGTGCTGGCCGCGAGCTGCGGGCAGGCCGACGCGACTGGGTGTCTCCGAGAAGGTGATCGGCGGCGCGGCGCGCACCATCTCGCCGTAGAACGGGTGATCGAACGCGATCGTCAGCCCTGCCTCGCGCAGCGCCGGCTCGAAGCTGGTGACCATCGGCTGGCCGCGCAGGTCGGCCTCGACACAACCGACGCGCACGGCGCTGAGCGTGGTCTCCCACTCCTTGGCGGTGCGTGTACTGAACGCCTTCTGCAGTTCACTGATCAAGGCCCCGTCGTTCGCGGCTCTGGCCGTAGCGGTCGAGAACCGGTCGTCGGCGGCCAGGCTGGGGTTCAGCACCCCGGCCATGCGGGTGAACTCGCCGTCGGTGCGCACGACGAGGCACAGCCAGCTGCCTTCGGCGGCGGTGTAGACACGCTCGAGCGCGCTGGTGCCGAAGTACTCGTCGTCGCACACTTGGGCCGGCGGCTTGCCCGCGTAGGAGCAGAAGTCGTCGGAGTAGGCCAATGCGTTCCCCGCGATCATCGAGGTGGAGATGAACTGGCCCTCACCGGTGCGCTGCTGGTGGTAGATCGCCAGGCCGAGCGCGGCCACGACTGCCAGTGCGGCGTTCGAGTCGCCATCGGTGACCTGGCCGAGGCGGGGCAGCACGACGGCCTGCATCTCGATGACGCTCATGTCGGCGTTCTGCTCGGGCGCCGACCAGTAGCCCACCTGGCGGCCGAAGCTACCTGCCGCAGCCTGCGCAGCCTGCGCGTACAGCGCCCGGTGGGCGTACGGGCCGTCCGTGCCGTAACCGCCGGCGTGTACATAGACCAGTCGTGGGTTGATCGCGCTGAGATCCTCGTACCCAAGGCCCAACTTCTCGGCCACGCCGGTGCGGAAGCCGGTGAGGAACACATCGGCCGTGGCGATGATCTCTTGCGCCAGCTTGCGCCCCTCGGGGGTGCGCAGGTTGACCGACACGCTCTCCTTGCCGGCGGTGGTCTTGTTGGAGGCAACCTCGGGACCGAAGGAACTGCGGTGTGGGTCGCCGTTACCGTCTTCCAGCTTGATCACGCGCGCACCCATCGAGGCAGCCATTGCCACGCCGTACGGCATCGCGTAGAAGTAGCCAAACTCGACGATCGTGACACCGGTGAACGGGTGGGCTGGCGTGGGCTGACCTCCCGCGGGGAAGGCGTGGGCCGCGAACGTGCCGTCGTGCTCGCCGAGCCTTGGGGCCGAGCGGGTGGGGTGCATTGGGGTCGCTCTGGGATGACAGACCGGGCCAACTTGGCGAATCGGGCCGTGCACCGGGTCGTCGATGGTGATCACGTCGCCGTTGTGGATGAACTGCGGGTGGTCGAGACCCTCCTCGCTGGTGACTGCCACCTCGAAGGCGATATCGGGCGAGGCCAGGAACTTCGGCAACCAGTACGCGAGGTCCTGCTCGCGGGTGGCCTCGAGCAGGATGTCCTCGAACGCCTGGGCATCGTCCGCATTGTCGAACATCGGCAGGCGAGCGAAGCGCGGGTCGTCCATCTGCGCCTCGACACCGACTGTCGCGCACAGCGCCTTGCCCTGGTGCGGCAGCATCGTGGACGTCTGCATGAAGCGGCCGTCCTTGGTGACCAGCAGCACGCCGAACCGGCTGGCGCTCATCGATGCGCGCATGTCGCCGCTGGGAGCGCCCCCCTTCTTGGCCGCCAACTGCACGATCGTGCTGACGAAGTAATCGAGCGGGTCGAGGCCGGACACGAGGTTGGCGTCGAGTGCTTGGCCCCGACCGGTGAGGTCGCGGACGCGCAATGCGGCCATCACGCCGGCGACCGACTGCATCGCCGCGCCAAAGCTGCCCCACGGCACCGGGTACAGCAGCGGGCCGTCGCGGTGGCCGAAGCCGCCACGCGCCCACAGGCCCGCCTTCGCCGCGACCAGCGCGTCGTAGCCCTTCAGGTGGGCCAGCGGCCCGGTCTTGCCGAAGCCGGTGATCGACAGGTG
>CAIXHI010000460.1 GCA_903919215.1 uncultured Acidimicrobiaceae bacterium | reverse complement strand
TGGGGGACTACTGATGACCATGCAGCCGATCTCGATCCCATTCGACGAGACCATTCACTTCACCGAGCGTGACGATCAGATGCACGAGGTCGGTCCGCACAAGGACTGGACCGAGACCGTGTGGTTCTCGTTCAACGTGCCCGAGCGGTCGCTGGCGGGCTGGTTCTACACACAGGTGCGACCGAACATCGGCACGGCTGCCGGGGGCGCGTTCCTCTATGGCCCCGGCGACTGGATGCCGTGGGAGTTGCCCTACTGGGCGTACTTCGACCATCAGGCCGTCCCGTCGCCACTCGACCTTCGCGACGTCTCGTTCATGAACGGCTTCTCGCTGAAGATGCTCGAGCCCGGTATGAAGTACCACCTCGGCTACAAGTTCCGCGACCTCGATGAGTTCGTCGCTGATCTGCACTTCGAAGGCCTCACCCCGCCGGTGCCGCACGTGCGCGGCGCCCCGCCGTTCACTGGTTCGTCGCACTACGACCAGCATGGTCGGGTCACGGGTGATCTGTGGCTGAAGGGTGAGCGCATCCCCGTCGACTGTTTCGCCGTGCGCGATCGCTCGTGGGGACGTCGGCCGGAACTCTTCGGCCCGGCCACCAAGCGACTCAGTTACGTCTTCGGTGCCACCAGCGCCGATGAAGCGTTCCTGGTGTTCACGTTGCCCGCCGGCGGCGACCAGGAGTCCGAGGAGGAGCACCTCTCCAGCGGGTACCTGCTGCGCGACGGTGCGCTGCGCCGCCTGGCGAGTGCCACTCGCCACAACACTCGCGACGCGTCAACCGGTGGCATCTCCGCCGTCGAGGTCGACATCACCGATACCGACGGCCGTACGGCGCACATCACCGGCGAAGCACGGGCGCGGATGATGTTGCCCCGCGCCAGCCTGTGCATCAACACGTTCCTGCGTTTCGACGTCGACGGTCGTGAAGGCTTCGGCGAAGACCAGGACGTGTGGCCCACATCCCGTTTCCGCGACCGGCGTCGCGCCGCCCACTGACCGCCAGTCGCACCGCTAGGGCGCCAGCACCTCAAGCTCGAACATCGGCACGGTGCCGTTCTTGACCCACAACCCGGCGCCCACCTGTTGGAACCAACGCCCGAACAGGGCGCGGTAGGTGGCACCGCTGCGGGCGAACACCTCCATGTCGGTGCGCTCCGAGTCGACGACGTGCAGCAGGTCGGAAGCTGTCGGCAACTCCATGTACAACACGAACGCAGTCGCCGCAGCGAGGTTCGCCGCGGCGGACTCGAGGGCGTCGTCGTCCACGTACTGCAGCACGCTGTGGCACACGACGAGGTCGTAGGTGCGCACCGGCCGCCATGTGGTGATGTCGCGCAGTTGGTGCCCCCACGTGGCGCAGGCGTGCTCGCTGATGTCGACCGACAGCGTGTGCACGGCTGGATGGTGAATGCGATACCAGTCGCGCCACATGCCGACGCCGGCGCCCACATCGAGCAGCGAACGGATCTCGACGCCCCACCAGGCCGAGAGTTCGTGTACCGCCGTCGCCAGATGGGCGATCTGCTCAGGAGCGTGCACACCCTGTTGGCCGTAGAAGCGTTGGTAGTAGTCGTGATCGAAGCGGGTCATCCGTCGGCGAGTCTCTCACGACCGTCGCTGGCCGCATACTGCGCGGCGTAACGCGAGATTCGGATACCAGGCGGCCAGGTGCGAGGTGTGAGGCCGGCCTTGTGCCACAGGGCATCGAGGAACTGCAGCGGTTCGGTCAGTTCCTCCCACACGGACGGCAGGAACGTGGCGCGGTGCTGTCCGGCTTCCACCACAATGCCGTCGACACCGGGCCGCAGCGCGGCGACGAGCGCGTGGAAGTCGTCAACCGCGAGCGGGACCGGGGCCGTGAGCACCGACACCGACACTTCGAGGTCGTCGAGTTCGTGCGGTTGTACCGGGTCGAAGCGAGGGTCGTCCAAGGCCGCGGCGCGGGCGCGGTCGGCGACCGCGAGGACGAGTGGCTGGGCGGCCGCCAACGTGCCGATGCAACCGCGGAGGTGACCGTGGCGGCGCAGGGTCACGAACGCCGCCCGGAGTTCGCGCAATGCAGCAGGGTGGTCGGCGATATCAGGATGGTCGGCGACACCACGCAGCACGGCCACCGCTACCGACTGCTCGGCCACTCGCACGAGGCGCTGCAGGTCGTCGGCCGACAATGGTTGCTGCCCGTACGCACTCCGACCCTGCCCGTTCATCAGCGAACCAGGAAGCTTCCGTAGCCGACGACGCTCGCCGCAGGCCCGGCCGTGTCGGCCGAGTTGCGCAGGTCGAGCAGGGTCACCGAGTTGTGGTGGCGGCGGGCGAGTTCGAGCGCGCCGCGGACCGGCACTACGCCACACGCGTGCTCGTCGTCGAGGGCCTCCCACTGTTCGGCGATGATCGTTGCCGCAGCGTCTGCGTCCATGCGTCGGGCGGTGGGTAGGTCGTGGTAGTGGCTGAGATCGGTGGAGACGACGACCAGCGTTCCGTCCGCACCCCACACGGCTTCCAGCGCATCAGCGACGTCGGTGGCGTGCGCCGCGCCGGCGATCACCGGCACCAAGGACCAGTGATCGCCCAGCACTCGCTGCAGGAACGGGAGGTGCACCTCGATGCTGTGCTCCAGGCTGTGGGCCCGGTCGTCGAGGTCTACTCCTGCACGGCGGCCCAACACGTCGTTGGCCACCAGGTCGAGGGGGATTCGCCCGAGTGGGGTGTCGAACGCTCGTGCCGACGACAGGGCCAGCCCGTGTACGGGCGACCTGTGGGCGGGACCGACCACCACGACCCGGCTGATCGCCTGCTTCCACGGACGCAGGTGGACGTACGCGCTGGCGGCGACCGGACCTGAGTAGGTGTACCCGGCATGGGGGACGATGAGCGCCACCGGTGGGCCGCTGACGATGGTGTCGGACCCAGTGTCAGCGGGCGTCGCCCCGTCGAGCAGGCGGTCCACCAGCGCACCGAGCTCGCTGCGGTCGTCCGGGTAGAACGTGCCGGCGACCGCAGCACGGCGGACGGCGGTCATGGCGACACCACCGTGGGATCGCCGAGCCGAACAGGTCGACGGCGCCGACCCCACGAACCCTGCGGGCCGTCGAACACGCCACCGATCGCGGTGCCGCACGAGGTGCAGCGACCGTCGTCGGTGAGACGGTAGGCGTCGATGCGGTACCAGGCGCGCTCAATTGCTGCGGCACCGCACCCGGGGCAGTGGGTGGTGCCACCAGCGGGGTCGTGCACGTTGCCGGTGTACACGTACTGCAGCCCGTTGGCCATGGCCAATCCACGAGCGCGGGTGAGTGTGGCCGGAGGTGTGGCGGCGACATCGAGCATCTTGTAGTCGGGGTGGAAGGCGCTGAAGTGCAGCGGCACCCCAACCCCGAGGTGCTCGGCGATCCAACGAGTCAGTGCGTCGAGTTCCGTGTCCGAGTCGTTGAACCCCGGGATCAGCAGTGTGGTGATCTCGAGCCACACATCGTTGGCGACCAACCACTCGAGTGTGTCGAGTACTGGCGCAAGATGACCGCCGCAGAGCGAGCGGTAGAACTCGTCGGTGAACGCCTTGAGATCGACGTTCACTGCGTCCATGCGCGAGAACAACTGCTCGCGCGGGCCCGGCTCGACGTAGCCGGCACTCACCGCGACGGTGCGCACACCGATGTCGTGGCACGCGTCGGCAGTGTCCGCGGCGTATTCCAGGAACACGACCGGGTCGTTGTAGGTGAAGGCGACTGCGGCGCATCCGTTGCTCGCCGCGGCCGAGGCGATCGTGGCCGGATCGGCCGCGTCGGCGAGCGTGTCGGTCTCGCGACTCTTGCTGATGTCCCAGTTCTGGCAGAAGCGGCAGGACAGGTTGCAGCCGGCAGTGCCGAACGACAGCACCGACGACCCGGGCAGGAAATGGTGCAGCGGCTTCTTCTCGATCGGGTCGATGCAGAATCCGCTCGAGCGGCCATAGGTGGTGAGGACGATCTCGTCGTGCTGACGGGAGCGCACGAAACACAGGCCGTGCTGTCCGTCGTGCAGTGAACATGCGCGAGGGCAGACATCGCAGCGGACGCGGCCGTCGTCGAGGAGGGTCCACCAGACGGTCGGCGAACCGGCCGCCACGCTCCCGACGCGCGCAGCTGAGTTCCTCACGTCTGCACGATGCGCCCCGGCCGCTACGCCGCGCAACAGTCCTTGGTCCCAGCCGCAGGTGACGTCAGGCCACGTGTTCGAGCCACCAGGAGCGCAACGCCTCGGCGTGATGCCCGTACAGCACGACAAGGTGGTTCCCGAGTGGGTGGTCGAGCACCTCACCCACGGCATGCGGGTCGACACGGATGCTGAGCTGCGTGCGGCAGCGTCCACTTCGGGGGATGGTGGGCAGGGCTTCCCCGTTTTCGCACCACAGGTTCTCCAGCTCGTTGCCACCGAGCCGCAGCACGGTCACCGGGCCGGGTGGCAGGTCGCCGACGATGCCCACGCCGAGGTTGCTCTCGAAGTGGGTCTCCAAGCGGTAGCCATCAACCATGGACAGTGGCACGGTGCAGTGGGCGAGCTCGATCACTCCAGTGGTTCGGTCGATGTCGGAGGGGTTCGCCATCCAGCTGGCCTGGCCAGTGAGCAACTTGGCCCACAACATCGCGATCGTGCTGGCAATATCACCCTCGCAACCGGCGACGATGCCGCGATCGTTCAACGACGACAGGGCGAGGCAGCCCGAGGTATGGGCGTCGGTGATCAGATCGAAGCAGCGCACGGCCACCGCATCGAGGTGTTGCTCGCCGGCGACCGCACGCAGCACCGGTTCGAAGCGGGCTGCGGTCTCGATGTCGGCGGGGTGCGGGGAATGTTCTCCGGGTCGGGCGGCGAGGCGGACAGGGACGGCGATCGGGGCCTCGATGTTGTCCTCGAAGCGCTCGATGACAGTGGGTAACGACACCTCGACGAGTGTTGGCCCCCACCGTCGGCGCAAGGCTTCCGGCGTGGGCACGGATGCCACCAACCACTCGCTCGGGGCGCCGATCATCCCGACCCGGGCACGGTGGAGACCGTGCCACACGGTGAGCGCGTGCGCCGCGGCGTCGAAGTCGTGGGGTGCGTTGCCGGGTTCCAGCATCACGATGTGGCCACGACCGCCGGCGCGCTGCACCCGTGCGAGCGCTTCCAGGGCGGCGGGGAGCGAGTTCTCCTCGGGGTGGGTCAGCAGCAGCAGCGGCTCGCCGGGCACCAGCGCCTGCCGCTCATGCCACGCGTCCAGCACCTGTTGCTCGACGCCTCCGGTGACTACGAGCACGGCGAACGGGATCGTGGGCTTTGCCTCACCAGCGCGCTCGACGATCTGCATACCGGGCACGCCGAAAACGGCCCGCAGCGACTGCAACACATGGCGAGTCACGTCACCGCCATGGAGGGCGGCTGTCACCGGGAGTACGCCGCAGGCAGTCATACCCCTATGTGGCCATCCGGAGCGGGTGATCGAAAGGGTCGTCGGTCACCCTGGATAGGGACTGATGCCCCGGCTGAGCCGCCAGAGGTCAGCGCGACTTCAACGGCGCCATGACCTGCTCGACGAAGCGATGGATCGGTTCGAGCGACTGGGGGTGTCCGAAGTCGAGCACGAAGTGCTGCACGCCGAAGTCGGCACGCTTGGCGAGCGACTCGAGCAACTGTTCGCTCTCGGCGTCGGTCTCGGGCAGCGATTTCTCGACGGTGCTGCTGATCTCGATCGATGCCGGGTCGCGACCTGCTTGCTCGGCGGCAGCGTGGACGATGCCCAGCTTGCGGGTCCAGTCCTCGGCGCCGATGAACCGGCCGTTCCACATGTCAGCGAGTCGCCCCACCATCGGCAGGCCGACCTTCTCACCTGAAGCGCCGACGCAGATACGTGGCGGCACGGTGGGGCGCGGTGGTGCCGAGGCGCCGTCGATGCGGAAGTGCTTGCCCGCGAAGGATGGCTCGTCCTCGGTCCACATCAAGCGGCAGATGGTGATGACCTCCTCCAACTGGGCGAAGCGAACGCCTGGCCGGGGGAACTCGTAGCCGTACGCCGCGTATTCGTCCTCGCGCCAGCCGGCGCCGATGCCGAGCACGAAGCGGTTGCCCGACAGCACCTGCAACGTGGCGGCCATCTTCGCCGTGAGCGCTGGCGGCCGGTAGCCGTGACCCAGCACGTGGTGGCACAACTCCACATTCGGATGGCGCGCCGCGAGCCAGGTCAGTGTGGTCCAGGCCTCGAGGAACGGGTCGGTCTTGGCATCGAAGCCGTAGAAGTGATCAGCGACCCACAATGAATCGAAGTGAGGCAGCGCGGTGGGCAGGATCTCGGTGTCCTGGTACTGCGCGATCGGTACGTAGTCGCTCCACTTGTTGCCGATGACCGGCGTCAGCCAACCGAACTTCAGCGCGCTCATCGGGTCGCCTCCAGCGTGGTCTTCAGCCGCTGAAGCGTGCGCTGCATCCCCTTGGTCATTGTTCTCGGGCGAGCCAACAGATACCCGTAGACGAAGCCCTGTAGTCCCTTTGCCTCGTAGCTGAACGTCTCGGTCACCTGGGTGCCCGAGACGACCGCCTCGAACACGTAGCGCCAGATCGTGGTGCCCTCGACGGAGAACTCGAAACATGCGCCCGGCTCGCAGGCGGTGACCGCGGAGGTGGTCGTCCACCGCTTGAGCGTGAACTTGCCGAGCGTCGCGATGTTGTCGCCTTCGAACTCGGCGCCAACCACCGGGGCGGTGGCGCCACCCTTCCACCGGCCGGCGATGCATTCGGGGCTCCACTCGCCCATACGGGTGATGTCGGCGATGGCCGACCACACCTCCAGCGGAGGTCGGTTGATCACAAGGGTGGCACTGCCGGTGGTGGTCATGAACGGTGACTGTACGCCGGGCGCAGGGCGCTGTGTGCCGGGCGCTGTGTTCAGACGGCGATGACCGGGACCAGGCCTGCGGCGGCGCGGGCGAGGCGCAGGTCGCTGGTGACCAACGTGGCGCCGAGGTCGGCGGCCAGTGCCACGTAGGTGGCGTCGTAGGCCGTCATCGTGTGGCGCCACTGCCAGATCTGTTCGGCATACGGCCATGTGTGCAGGTACTCGATCGGGGCGCGTCGGAAGCGCTGCACGAGGTCGTCGGCCTCGGCCTGCGTGAGCTTCCCCTGCTGCAGTTTCCGGCGGAAGAAGGCCAGCACCTCTGACACGAGGAGGTCGGGCGCGAAGAGATCGTCCTCAAGGTGCAGGCCGAGTGCCGGACCGCGCTCGCCATGGGATACGGAGTCGATGAATGCCGAGGCATCGATGACCTTCATCGTCGGTTGCGTCCTTCGTCGATGGCTTCGTAGATCTCCTCGCGCGAGAAGTTGTGCTTGGGGAGCTCGGCGATCTCGTCGAGCCACTGGCGGCGGGTGGGGCGGCGCAGGTCGCGGCGGATGAGCTCCAGCACGTAGGCGCTGATCGTGGTGCCCTCCTGGGCGGCACGGGCGCGTAGTTGCTCGTGCAGGTCCTCGTCGAGGTTCTTCACTTGCACGTTGCTCATGGTCGGAGTATCGCATGCCTGCAGCATGCTGACAACATGCTCGCCCGCTTCACCATGGGCGACGGTTGGATATCGGCCGTGAGCAGCATCCCTCTGAGCAGCATCCCTTGAGCAGCATCCCTTGAGCAGCATCGTGGTGTCCGAACTGGAATATGCGCCCCCGGGCGCCGACTCGCTGTTCTTCGACGTCAGCTTCGGTGTCGCACCCGGCGAGCACGCCGCGATCGTCGGCGCCAACGGCGTCGGCAAGAGCACCATCTTGCGCATCCTCTCTGGCGAACTGGACGCCGACGAGGGTGAGTTCGCGCTCGGTGGCAATGTGCTGCGCATGACCCAGGACGTGGGGATGAGCCGACCCGACGACACGTTGCGCGACATGCTCATCGAGGTCGCGCCGACCGCGTTGCGCGAGTCCGGCCGGGCGTTGGTCATCGCCGAGCGGGCGATGTTCGCCGGGGAGAGCGACGGCATGGACTACGCCGAGACGCTCACACATTGGGGTGACCTTGGCGGCTACGAACTCGAGTCGCAGTGGGCCGCCGCCGCCCGGCGCAGCGTGAAGACCCCGGTGGAGGATTTCCACACGCGCCTCGTCAGCGAACTGTCCGGCGGTGAGCGCAAGCGGCTCGTGCTCGATCTGCTGTTCAACTCCAACGCCGACATCCTGTTGCTCGACGAGCCGGATAACTACCTCGACATTCCCACCCGCGTGTGGCTGGAAGATCAGATCAAGAGCTGCAAGAGCACGATCCTGATGGTCAGTCACGACCGCACCCTGCTCGAACGCGTGGCGACGAAGATCGTCGTCATCGAAGGTGCCGGCTGCTGGGTGCACGGCGGCTCGTACCAGACATTCCCCGAGGCACGCGCTCGCCGCCAGGAGTTGCTGGGCGATGCGCTGAAGCGCTGGACCGATGAAGAGCGCCGGCTGTTCGCGCACATGAAGGTGATGAAGACTCGCGCGGCGCAGAACTTCAAGAACGCCACCAAGGCCAACGCCGCCGAGACGCGCTGGGAGAAGTTCGTCGCGATCGGCCCGCCGCCGCCGCCCGTGCCCGATCAGAACATCTACGTCAACCTGCGCGGTGCCGACTCGGCCCGCCGCGTGTTGATCATGAACGATGTGTCCGTCAGCGATCTGTTCATGCCGTTCTCCGACGAGGTGCACTTCGGTGAGCGCGTCGGGCTGATCGGCCCGAACGGCACCGGCAAGAGCCACCTGCTGGGCGCGTTCGCCGGTACCAAGGAACCAAGCCACGGCACTGTCGGTTTCGGCCCGCGCACATCGGTGGGCACGTTCACACAGATCAACGATCGCCCCGACTTTCTCGGTCGGCAATGCTTCGAGATCGTGCGCGACCGAGTGTTCGACGACGAGAAGTCGATGAAAGCACTCGCCCGCTACGGCCTGGCCGCGAATGCGAAACAGGATTTCGACACGTTGTCGGGTGGTCAGAAGGCGCGGCTGGAGATCCTGTGTCTCGAGTTGGAGGGGCACAACGTGCTGCTACTCGATGAGCCCACCGACAACCTCGACATCGAGTCGTCGGAAGCGCTGGAACGCGCACTCGACGGATTCCAAGGAACGGTGGTGGCTGTCAGCCACGATCGTACGTTCCTCGCCAAGTTCGACCGGTTCCTGATGATCAACGACGATGGCGAGGTGTACTCGCTCCCCGACTACGACATCGCCATGACGGCACTCGCCGAGCCGGCCAAGGTGGCGTCGGTGCGGTTGGCGAAGAAGCTGTCCTGAACGATCAGCGCGCGGAGTAACGGACGGCGATCTCGTCGACCAGATCGCGCTGGGCGCCGACCTCAGGACCGGCCATCGGACGGGACTCGGCGACGAGCGCGAGCGCAGCGTCTCGCTCCATTCCCAGTTCGATGAGCAGGCATGTGGCGATGGTGCCAGCGCGACCGATCCCGGCACCGCAGTGCATCAGCAGGTGCTCGCCACGTTCGAGCCGTTCATGGAGGTCGTCGAGCAGCAGGCGCGCTCGCGGGACCGACGGCGCGTGGAGGTCGTGGATCGGGAACCACACCGCGGCGCCTTCATCGTTGCCCTGCAGCCATCGCACGTACTCGGGGTAGCGCTCGTCCAACTCGTGCTCTTCCACGAGACAGACCACCGTGGTGACGCCGCAGCGGGCCATGGTCGCAGCAGGGTCGGGGCCGATTGCGTGCTTACCGCACAGCGACAGTGTGCCGACACACCCGCTCGGCAGCGGGATCGCGTCGATACCGCCATCGCGTCCACGGGGTCCGAGCCACTTCATGGTGGGGCACGGTATCGGGTGCACGGTTCAGGGCTCCCCGTCAGCGCGTTAACGTTCTCCCAAGGGGGAGTTTCCGAGAGGGGCTCAGCAGACAGATGGCCGGACACATCGGTGGTCTCGACACGACAACTGTGTCGCTCATCGCTTTCTGTGTCGCGCCTGTCGTGATCGTGCTGGTCGTGTCGTCACGGGTGATGCGTCGGCGCTCGCGTGCATCGCGGCCGCTGGCGGCCGACTGGCCGCACACCAGTGGCACGGTGTTGAGCGCCACGGTTCAGGTGAACCGCCAGGGCGCGGGACGTCCCGAGACGCCGATCGTGCTCTACGCGTACCAGGTCGACGGTCGGTTCTTCCAGGGCAGCCGGGTGAAGCTGCGCGGCATCGCCGAGGCCTCAGCTGCACTCGCTCGCTACCCGGCGGGAGCCTGTGTCACCGTGTATTACGACCCGGCCGATCCTGCTCACTCCGCGCTCGAACGCTGACGCCCTACAACGTGGCGGCGACCGGTTGCCCGGTGAACTCGGCGACCCGGCGCGACAGTTCCTCGCGGTAGGCGGCCGCTCGTTCGAGCTTGAGGTGCTCGTAGCCGCGCACGCGGTCGGGGAGTTCGGCGATGGCGATCGCCTCGGTGAGATTGGCATCCGTGAGGTTCGCCAACAACGTGTCGACCGCCTCGATGTACTCGGGCACCATCTCGCGTTCGACACGACGCACGTGCGCCCAGCCGAACACGTCGAACGGTGTGCCGCGCAGTCGGCGCATTGCGCGCAGCACGAGGAACGCCGGGCGTGACCAGCCGCCGAAGGACAGCTTGTGCTTCCACCCGACTGCACGCAGAGCCGGTGGATGGAGCATCCAGGTCACCTTCGTGCGCCGCCCCCCCACGCTTTCGGCCTGGGCTCGAGCCGACGGCAACAGCATCAACCGGGCGACCTCGTACTCATCCTTGTAGGCCATCAGCTTGTGCAGGTGGCGGGCGACGGCATCAGTGAGGTCATCGTGGCCAGTGGCGGCGACCCGTTCGACGACCGTCGTGAACCGAGCGGAGTACCGCGGCGACTGGTAGGCGGCGAGGTCGGCGGTGAGCATCGGCAGCAAGGGTTCGTCGGCGACGGCGCCGACAAGGCCTGCGGAGCGCTCGGTGGCGTGCGGGTCGGCGATCCAGGCGCGACCCCACGTGAAGGCGGCGATGTTCTTCTTCACCGCAGTGCCGTTGAGCGTGATCGCTCGCTCGAGATACTCCGCCCCAACGGGCAACAGGCCGGCCTGCACCGCGACGCCGAGCATGAACACGTTGATCGTGCTGTCATCGCCGAGCAGCCCGTGCACGATGCGCTGGGCATCGACCTCGGTGACTCGTTGCACACCGGTGTGAATGCGCTCGGTGACCTCGGCGGTGGGGAACGGGCGCTCCGGGTGCACCACCATGCCACCGGTGGGTACCGCCGCAGTGTTCACGATGGCGGCAGTGTGATCGGCCGACATCGTGCGCACGGTGGCGTCGTTGCCGCCGACGAGTTGGTCGAAGGCCAGCAACACGTCGACCGATGAAGCGTTGGCTTTGTTGGACGGCAACGGCGCGTCGGCCGAGATGCGCACGTCGCTGACCACCGGCCCGGCCTTCTGCGACATACCGGTCTGATCGAGGCCGCGTACGTGCAGACCCTGCAGCATCGCCGCGGTACCGAGGATCTGCGAGACCGTCACCACACCGGTGCCGCCGATACCGGCGAGACGGATGGTGACACCGTGGCCGATGTCGGCCACCGCTGACGCAGGCACCGTGGGCAGTGCCAGATCGGGGGCTGCCGTGTCGTGTGCGCCGCCGACGCTGACCTTCATGAATGCCGGGCAATCACCCTCGGCACAGGTGAAGTCGAGGTTGCAGGAGTCTTGGTCGATACGCGTCTTGCGACCGAACGGAGTATCGACGGGCTGCACCGACAGGCAGTTGCTCTTGTCGGCGCAGTCGCCACATCCTTCGCACACCCGCTCGTTGATCACCATGCGGAACGCCGGAGTCTTGATCTTGCCGCGCTTGCGGTCGCGACGCTTCTCTGCCGCGCAGCGCTGGTCGTGGATCAGGATTGTGCAGCCCGGTTCCCACGACAGTGCTTCCTGCGCCTCGTCCAGACGAGTGCGTCCCCACACCTTCACGCCCGCCGGTACATCGGCCATGCGGTAGCGGGACAGTTCGTCGGTGGTGACGATGATGCGCGTGGCGCCCTCGGCGAGCAGCACCTTGCACAACGTGAGCACGTCGAGTTGGCCGAACGGGTGCTGGCCGCCGGTCATCGACACGGCGCCGTTGTAGAGGATCTTGTAGGTGATGTTCGCGCCGTTGGCGATCGCTGCCCGGATCGCCGTCATGCCACTGTGGAACAGGGTGCCGTCGCCCATGTTCTGGATGAGGTGGTCGTCGTCGAGGAACGGGGCCATACCGAACCACTGGGCACCCTCGTTGCCCATCGAGGTGACGCCGACGATGTTGCCAATCGGACCCGGATCCATCAACAGCACGAGGCTGTGGCAACCGATTCCTGCGCCGACAAGGCTGCCCTCAGGAGCCTTGGTGCTGCGGTTGTGCGGGCAGCCCGAGCAGTAGTAGGGCGTGCGGTTCACCGACAGCGGGATCAGCTGGCGCGGTGTCGGGGGCTCGGGGGTCATCCGCTGTGCCAGGCGCTCGGTGAGCATGCGGCGCAGGATGGGGGCGATGGTGTCGGTCTCCATCGCTCCGGCAGAGGGGGAACAGTGGCGTGTCGTCGGGTGCCCGCTTGCCGTACACGACGGGTGCGTTGGTGCGTCCGTAGAGCGCGTCCTTGACCAGCCACTCGAGGTTCTGACCCTTCTCCTCGATGACGATCACGGTCTGTAGGCCGTCGGCGAACTCGCGCACTTGCCGCGGATCGAGCGGTACCGGCATGTCGAGGTGGAACAGTCGGATACCGGCATCGCGTAGCGCGTCGTTCGAGCCGAAGCCCAGCGTGCGCAGCGCTTCGAGCATCTCGTGATACGTGTGACCGGGCGCCACGATGCCGACCCAGTCGCTCGGGCCGCGCACGTCGACCCGGTTGAGGTGATTCAGTGCGCCGTACTCGCGGACCAGTTCGATACGTAGTTCGAGGAATTCGCGCTCGATCTCGCGGCTGTACGGTGCGAGCAACTTGCCGTTCGGCACCGGCACCCATGGCCGTCCATCCACGAGGTGGACCGGCAACTGCGGGGCGAAGTCGTCGCCGTGCAAGCTCACCGAGCCCGTCCCGTCGGCGACGGACTCGACCAGTTTGATACCCACCCAGACACCGCATGAGCGCGATATCGCGACGGCGTGGCGGCCGAGGTCGATGGCCTCCTGCACGTCGCCGGGGTAGATGATCGGCATGTTGAGGTCGATGAGTGTCGCGCCGCTGGAACCTGGCAGGGTGCTGCTCTTCGCCGTCGGATCGTCACCCACCAAGGCGATCGCACCACCCTTGTGCGATGTGCCGGTGAACACTGCGTGGCGCAGCGCATCGCTGGCGCGATCGAGGCCGGGGGTCTTGCCGTACCAGATGCCGAGGATGCCGTCGTAGCGACACGACGGGAGCGTGGAAGCGATCTGCGAACCCATTACCGATGTGGCGGCGAGCTCTTCGTTCATCGCCTGCTGGAACAGCATGTGCAGACCGTCCGCAGTGGCCAGTTTCGCCACGTCCGTGACATCGCGGTCGTACCCCGCCAGCGGGCTGCCGGGGTAGCCGCTGATGTACGCAGCCGTGTTCAGTCCGGCGCGGCGGTCGGCGCGCAACTGCTCATAGGGCAGTCGGGCGAGCGCCTGTGACCCACTGACGAAGGCGCGTCCCTCGTCGAGGCGGTAGCGGTCGGACAACTCGTATTCGTCGATCACGGCCATAGGCGCTCATGTTGCCACCTTCCGAGCGATGCCGGGCGCGGGCCACAATGTCGTGGTGATGTCGCCATGACCCCCGCAACCCTCGCCCTCGCTGCTGCAGGCGTCGAGTTTCGGGTGCACGAGTTCCACCATGACCCGGCAGAACGGAACTATGGCCAGGCGGCAGCGGTGGCGTTGGGGGTCGAGCCCGACCGAGTGTTCAAGACCCTGCTTGCCGACGTCACCGTCGATGGCCGGGTCGAGCAGGTGGTTGGCATCGTGCCGGTGAGCGGGCAGTTGTCGTTGCTCGAACTGGCGGCTGCGTTGGGTGGGTAGCGCGCAGAGATGTGTGCGCCGGAACTCGCCGAACGTCTCACCGGCTATGTGGT
>CAIXHI010000459.1 GCA_903919215.1 uncultured Acidimicrobiaceae bacterium | reverse complement strand
GAGGGCACCAACGCCGAGGTCATGCCCGGTCAGTGGGAGTTCCAGATCGGTGCCGCCGACGGCGTCACTGTCAGCGATCAGCTCACCGTCGCCCGCTGGCTGCTGCACCGCATTGCCGAGGATTACGACATCGTCGTCAGCCTCGCCGCCAAGCCGCAGAAGGGCGACTGGAACGGTGCCGGCGCGCACACCAACTTCAGCACGAAGGCGATGCGCGAGGACAAGGACATGAAGGCCATCAAGGCCGCCGCCGAGGCAATCGGCAAGAAGCTCGAACTGCACGTCAAGAACTACGGCCACGACATCGAGAGCCGCCTCACCGGCGCCCACGAGACCGCCCCGTACAACAAGTTCAGCTACGGCGTCTCCGATCGCGGCGCCTCGATCCGCATCCCGTGGCAGGTGTCCCGCACCGGCAAGGGCTACGCAGAGGATCGTCGCCCGAACGCCAACATGGACCCGTACACCGTGACCCGTCTCATCATCGAGACGGTCTGCGGCGCCGCTGGCCCCGTCTGACACCAGACCATCCAATCCGAGTACGAGGGGTCCGGGTTCGCCCGGGCCCCTCGTGCCGTTTTCGAGCCGGTGCGGGCGATGTCGCCTGCCGATCTCGAAGCGCTCGCTCGCGAGTTGGACGGTGTGCGTCGTGCTGCGGAGTCGGCGTTGGCGACGGGTGTCGCACAGTTGCACGCCTTGGCCGCGGTGGCCGCGAACCCGCGTGTGGAACCGCATCTGGATGAGGCCGAGGAGCTGTTGGTGGGCCAGGCGGCGGTGCAGTGGCTGGCGCGCAGTTGAAGGAAGTCCTCGATGCGCTGGTCGCGATCTTCGCCGCTGCTGCCGGGTCGGGCGTGTTGGGCGGTTCAGCTGAACCGCTCGACCCCACCGTCGCGCACCGTTGCGAGACCGCCGATGGCGTGCAGTTGGATCCGATGGATGTGCTGATCGCAGCCGCTCTCGGCCACGTCCGCCGCGACGAATACGGCCGCTGGCACCACTACCGCCCCGACGGCACCGAGATCGGCTGCCGCGCGTCCCTGGCCGTGGCGGGGCGGTGAGGAGCTCGATGTCAGGTGTAGCGGGTGGCGCGGGTGCCGGGAGGGTTGTGGACCCCCGGGACCGCATCAGGGTTCTGAACGCACACTTCGCCCTCGAGGCCGTCGGGGTCGCGGAAGAAGATGCTCAACGTCGATCCAAAATCGGTGACGAAGTCGTTAGCCGCACCACGAGCCATCAGCCGTTCGCGAATCTCCTCGAATGCCGTCAGCGACGCGGCCTGGAGCGCGAAGTGGTCGAGACGGCCGCGCCCGAACATCGGCACTTGATGGTCCGCCTGGGAGTTGCCGTCGATCTGGAACACGTTGAGTTCGCAATGGTCGCCGATCTTGATGACCGTGAGCCGAGGTCCGGTGCCATCAGGGAACTCGGCACCGTCGCTGGCGACCTCGGCGTCGAACACGTCCCGGTAGAACGACTGGAGCCGGGCCGAGTCGTTGGTGATCAGCGCTACGTGATTGAGGCCAGTCGTGAGCATCGTGTGTCCTTGTTGTCGAAAGCGGTCGGCCAGCGTCGCGACGCCTCAGCATCCGCGCACGCATCGCGAGTGTCCCACACGGGGTGGTGGTCGTCGCGTCCGGGACGACGGTGGCCAAGGGAGGACCGAGCGTCCCTCCAAGTGGATGACCTCCTCCTTCCACCGGAGCTCGATCTCGACGGAGTCAGACAAAGAGACAGATGTCGCACCAGCGAGCCGTCGACAGTTGACTGTGGACACCTATCGACAGTTCGGTGCTACGGCTCAGCCATTAATCAGGCGATCGAAGCGTTGACGGGCGCCCTGTCGGGTCATGCCGAGCTGCGCTCCGATCAGACCCCACGACATTCCATGGTGGTGCGCCTCGAGGACGGCCGCCTCGATCCTGCCTTCGGCCTCGCGGCGTGCAGCAGTGGCTGCGCGCAACTCCGTCAGGACGGCGACGTCTGCGACGCTGAATACGCCATCCTCGTGGGCGTCAAACGCCGCGATGATCGCCTCGGTGTCGGCCGGGGTCATGTCGCGCGGGTGCTTCTTGGTCTTCATCGTGGTCCACCTCGGTCGTGTCGAATCATGTTCATGTATCTGGGTCTCGCGGTCATCGCGTGGATGACGTAGTCGTTGTCGTCAGCAGCGAGCACTCCGACCTCCAGCGGCTCGCCGCTCTGGTCGGGGCCGATGAGCATCGTGAAGTCGGGTTGGTCCGGCGTTGTGATCGAGCCGATTGCATTCGCGCATGCGTGTCGGATGTCGTCGTCGGAAACTCCGTGCTTCCGAGCGCTTGCCAGGATCTCCACGGTGACAATGATAGTTGTCGTCTTGTGTCGCGGCAACCCACCCCGGAACGGTTCGGTCAGCCGCACCTCAGGTGCAGGTGGAGCTGGGCAGGTCACGAGCAGGTCCGCAGCTCTGCGTTACTCGGCTGACCACCTACCCGAGTTCCGTGAGTGCACCGATGGCTGCCACGTGCCGACCATCTTTGGGGCAAATCCAGGTGGCAGTTCCGTGCGGCCGAACTGGGCGGTTTCGTTCCCGGAGGCCGGGACGAATCCCGCCCAGAAGCTGATTCGGGACGATTCCTGCCCAGAAGCCGACCTACGCTCGCGACATGAACGGCGGGCAGCACCGACTAGGCGACGACGACTGGCAACCGGCGACCAGCGCGCCGGGAGAGCTGTACACACCCGAGGGCCAGATCAAGGCGATGGGCGCGTTCGCCCGCGGTGCCACGAACCGGAACCCGCGCACTCGCGCCTACCAACGGTCGATGGCACGTACAGCCGCCGCGGTGATGGCGATCGGCATTGCCGTGATCGCGATCATCTCGCTCATTTCCGCCGTGTTCTGAGCCGGTGCGTTTCACACTCCGTTCACACCCCCTTGGGCGCGCGCGCTGACGAACATGGCACACTGACGATGTCCCCTTGAGCCCCTGAGGGAGCCACGACATGCTCGATCAACAACGTGATTACGTACTGCGCACGGTGGAAGAGCGCGGTGTGCGCCTCATTCGCCTGTGGTTCACCGACGTCCTCGGCAACCTGAAGAGCTTCGCCATCAGCCCCGCTGAATTGGAGAACGCCCTGGAGGACGGCATGACCTTCGACGGCTCGGCCATCGATGGTTTCAGCCGCGTCCAAGAAGCCGACGTGCTGGCAATGCCCGATGCCAACACCTTCGAAGTGTTGCCGTGGGGCGACCCCAAGTCGGTGGAGGCTCGCGTGTTCTGCGATATCCACCACCTCGACGGCACACCATTCGAGGGCGACCCGCGCCAAGTGCTGCGCCGCAACCTCTCTGCAGCTCGCGCCAAGGGCTTCACGCTCTACGTCGCGCCCGACATGGAGTTCTTCTACTTCGCCCCGCCAGAGAAGGGCCAGACACCTGTCCCGCTGGACGAGGGCGGGTTCTTCGACCTCACCACCACCGACGTGGCTGGCACGCTGCGCAAGGAGACGATCCGCACGCTGGAGACGATGAGCATCCCGGTGGAGTACAGCTTCCACGAGGACGCCCCCAGTCAGCACGAGATCGACCTGCGCCACACCGACGCCCTGACGATGGCCGACAGCGTGATGACGTTCCGCCTCGTGGTGAAGGAGGTCGCCGCCAAGCACGGTGTGCACGCAACGTTCATGCCCAAGCCATTGGAGGGCGTCCAAGGAAGTGGCATGCACATGCACTTCAGCCTGTTCGACGGTGACGACAACGCGTTCTACAGCGCCGACGACCCGTACAGCCTGTCGCCGGTGGCCAAGCAGTTCATGGCCGGCCTGCTGCGTCATGCAGCCGAGATCACTGCGGTCACCAACCAGACCATCAACAGCTACAAGCGTCTGGTGCCCGGTTTCGAGGCACCCGTGCACATCAGCTGGGCGCGCAACAACCGCAGCGGGCTGATCCGCGTGCCGATCGCCAAGCGCGGCAACCCCAGTGCCACCCGCATCGAGTACCGCTCGCCCGACCCGGCGTGCAACCCGTACCTCGCGTTCAGCGTCGTGCTGGCCGCCGGTCTGAAGGGCATCACCGAGGGCTACGAACTACCGGCCGAGGCTGACGCCAACCTGTTCGAGATGGACGACCAGCAGTTGCTGCAGTTGGGCATCGACACCTTGCCGCAGTCGCTGAGCGACTCGCTGAAGGTGATGGAGAAGAGCGAGCTGGTGCGTGAAGCACTGGGCGAGCACATCTTCGAGTGGTTCCTGCGCAACAAACGCAGTGAATGGCGCGGCTACAAGAGCCACGTCAGCCAGTTCGAACTGAATCGCTATCTGAAGGCGCTCTAGTGGAACTCGTGGCCGTCTACCCAGACCCGCCGCCGCCCGACCTCGCGCGCACCCTCGACCTGGCCGGCTATCGCTGGAAGGCCGTCTCCTCCGCCGATGACGCGGTGCGTTCTGAGCCATCAGCCGGATGGGCCGGTGCCATCGTGGCCTGCGACGCCGACCCCGACGGAGCCTGGGCGTTCTGCCGGGCGCTGCGCAAGCGCGACACACCGGTCAGCCCGCTGATGGTGTTGGTCAACGGCACTCAGCTCGCCGACCTGCAGTTGCGCGATGAACTGTTCGACGACTTCTGCCTCACCCCGTTCCACCCCGTGGAGCTGGAAGCACGTCTGCGCCACATGTTCTTCCGCGGTGGCGGCGAGACTCGACCGGAGATGGTGGAGTACAGCGGCCTCGCGCTCAACCTGGAGACCTACCAGGCCTCGATCGAGGGCCACCCGCTGGATCTCACGTACATGGAGTACGAGCTGTTGAAGTTCCTCGCCCAGAACCCGGGCAAGGTGTTCACCCGCGAGATCCTGCTCAGCCGCGTATGGGGCTACGAGTACTACGGCGGTGCCCGCACGGTCGACGTGCACATCCGTCGCCTGCGCGCCAAGCTCGGCGAAGAGCACGCCAACCTGATCCAGACCGTGCGCTCCGTCGGCTACCGCTTCGGCCAGTCCCGCTGGGGCCACTGACCGCTCCTGGCGGTCGCTACTGACCGATCTGTAGGCCGCCGTCGACGCGGACGATGGCGCCGGTGGTGAAGCTGCTGGCCGGGCTGGCGAGGAACAGCGCCGCGGAGACGATCTCGTTCGGGTTGCCCGGGCGACCGAGCGCATTGCCAGCGGACTCACGCATCTCGGGCGTCCAGGCCTTGGCGATATCAGTGAGGAACGGCCCGGGCGACAACGTGTTCACGCGCACCTTCGGCCCATACTCGGCGGCGAGCGAACGCGACATGTGGTTCAGCGCGGCCTTTGCCCCGCCGTAGGGCACGATCCCCGGCAGCGGCATCAGGCTGCCCGACGACGTGACGTTGATGATGACGCCACCGTCGCCGTCGTACATCCGCTTTGCCACCTGGCTGGCCAGACGGAACGGACCCTTGTAGTTCAGACCGACCACGCTGTCGAACAGGTCTTCAGTGACCTCGTGGCTGGGCACGGCCGGGCTCATGCCAGCGTTGTTCACCAGGATGTCGATGCGACCGAACTCAGCGTACGACGCGTCGATCAGTTCATCGATCGAGGGCCACTTCGCGGCGTGCACTGCGTACGCCATCGCCCGGCGACCCAGCGCACGCACCTCGTCGGCCACGGTCTCGCAATTGTCGAGCTTGCGACTGGCGATGATGACATCGGCGCCACGCTCGGCGAAGGCCTTCACCATCTGGTAACCGAGGCCACGGCTACCGCCGGTAACGAGGGCGATCTTGCCGGTGAGGTCGAAATACGGGTCGGGCGTCATACACCAAGACTACGCGTCGGAAACGTGCTCTTGCCCGAGTGCTTCCTCAAGTTGACGAAGGGCCGACTCGGGAAGCGTGGTGTGCACCAGCTTGGCGAACGGGAACCGCTCGAGTTCGGTGGCCAACGCGCCGACGTGCAGATCTTCCAGCAACAACACCACGGTGGTGGTGCCTGGCTGCACTGCCTCACGGAACCAGGCCACCCACTCATCGGGGATACCCAGGTCGATCACCTTGGCCGTCGCTGCACCCACCCCGGCGCCCACGGCGCCGCCCACCAGCCAGCCCACAGGGCCGCCGACCAACAGACCGAGCAGACCGGTCCACATACCGCTGGAGAGCGCTGTACGGCCAGGCTGCGGGTCGATGGTCTCGCGAACCGCGGTGTGTCCGTCGGCGGTCTTGGTGACGATCACGGCATCGCGCAATTTGAGCGCACCCTTGACGGCGAGACCGGTGGTTGCGGTGAGGAATTCCTGTGCACGCAAGGCGTCGGGCAACGACACTCCGACGAGGGACTGATCGAGTGGTTCGGCCATGCCGGAACCGTACCCGCTCAGGCGAAGGCTGAGACTGCGCTCGCTACACCGAACGCGATGAACACCACGCCCGCCACCCGCTGCACGATCTTCAACGGCACGTGCTGCACGATCCAGCGGCCGGCGGTGACCGCCAGCGCGGCGACTGTCACGAGTGCGCACCACGCGCCCAACGCCACTGCGACCGGCGCCGAGTAGCGCGTAGCGATGCCCGCGGTGGCGAGTTGGGTCAGGTCGCCGAACTCGGCCAAGCCCACCACCGATGCCGCCGTCAGCGCCACTTTGCGGAACGACACGCCGGCCGCATCCGGACCGCCGTCTTCCTCGTCCTCGTGCTTGGCGCGCAACATGATGATGCCGCCGACGAGGAACAGTACGGCGACCGCACACCGCACCGGGGTGACGGGGAGGTGCCGCAACAGCGAGCCGAGGCTGACGGCCAGCACCACATGCATCACGAACGCGACCGACACACCGACCCAGACCGCGAACGGTCGATGGAAGCGGGTCGTGAGCACCAACGACGCGACCATCGTCTTGTCGGGGAGTTCTGCGAGGAAGACGGTGCCAAAGGCGACGAGGAAGGCGGTGATCACGTGGGGCGTTTCAGAGTTGTTGGATGCGCGCCGCGTGCTCTGCGTGGTTGCGGAGCGCGCGGTGAATGTCGGGGTGGACGAGTTCGCCGTCGCGAACCACGAACCGTCCGTTGACGATCGTGTGCCAGGCGCTCACCGGGCCGCACCGTAGCCAGGCCTCCACTGGGTCGGCCAATGCGCCGGCGAACGCCGGACCCTGCAGCCGCCAGATGGCCACGTCGGCAACGGCACCCGGCGCGAGTACGCCGATCTCGCCCTCGCGGCCGAGACAGCCGGCCCCGCCGAGCGTGGCCATCTCCAACGCCATGCGCGCCGTGCCCGCGTGCGCGCCGTCGCGCAGCTTGGCCAACAGCATCGCCTGACGTGCCTCCATCCACATCGATGCACTGTCGGCCGACGACGAACCGTCGACACCGATGCCGACCTTCACACCGGCAGCGCGCATCGGCACGATCGGCGAGATGCCCGACGCAAGGATCAGGTTGCTGCTGGGACAGTGAGCCACGCCGATACCGGCCGCGCCGAGACGGTGGATCTCGTCGTGGTTCGGCATGACGCAGTGCGCGACCCACGTGCGGTCGGTGCACCAACCGGTGCGCTCGAGGTACTCCATCGGGCGGCAGCCGAACTTCTCCAGCGAGTACGCATCGTCCTCGGCGTTTTCCGCGAAGTGGGTGTGCAGCCGCACGTCGAGCTGACGCGCCAACTCGCCGCTGCGCACCATCAGCTCCTCGGTGACGCTGAACGGGCTACACGGTGCCAGTGCGATACGCACCATCGCCCCATGCGACCGGTCGTGGTGGCGTAGCACTGCGGCCTCACTGGCGGCGAGGATCTCGTCGTCGTCGGACACCACGTCGTCGGGCGGCAGACCCCCGTCCTTCACGCTGAGGCTCATCGAGCCGCGCGTGGGGTGGAACCGCATGCCAATCTCCTGTGCGGCGGCGATCTCTGCGCCGAGTAGATCGCCCGCACCCTTGGGGTGCAGGTACAGGTGGTCGGTGCTGGTGGTGCAGCCGCTGAGTGCGAGTTCGGCAAGGCCGACGAACGCGCTGGCGAACACGGCGTCCTCGTCGATGGCGCGCCACAGCGGATACAGCGACTGCAACCATCCGAACAACGGCTTGTCGGTCATGCCGGGGTAGGCACGCGTGAGGTTCTGGTACATGTGGTGGTGCGAGTTCACCAGACCCGGTGTGACCAGACAGCCGCCAGCGTTGATCGTCTGATCGGCGGCGGGCGCTTCATCGGCTGCACTGCCGACCGCCTCGATCAGGTTGCCCGTGATCGCCACCCAGCCGCCAGGGAGTTCACGCCGCTGGTCGTCGACGGTCGCGACGAGCAGCGCATTGCGGATGAGCAGATCGGCCATGTTGTTCCTTCAGTTCAGGGAATCGATGATGAGGCGGATGTCGTCGAGTGTGGTGCGCGGGTTGACGATGCAGAGGCGCAACACAGTCTCACCAGCCCAGGCCGTCGGCACCACGAATGCCACGCCGTCGGCGAGCAGATGATCGCTCCAGGTCTGGTAGTGCTGGGGCGTCCAGCCGACGCGGCGGAACAGCACCACGCTGAGTTCGGGCTGCATGATCAGCTCGAGATGCTGCGACGTGTCGATCAGCCGCGCCCCTTCATGGGCGACGGTAAGCGTGGCCTCCACCGCATCGCGATAGGCGGCGGTGCCGTAGGTGGCGAGGCTGAACCAGAACGGCAGGCCACGCGCCCGCCGCGAGAGGTGGTGGGCGAAGTCGCTGGGGTTCCAGCTGTCGTCGTGCAGCACGTCGAGGTATTCGGCGTGCTGGGTGTGCGCGGCACGCGCGGCGAGCGGGTTCCGGTACAGCAGCGCGCAGCAGTCGAAGGGGGCGAACAGCCACTTGTGCGGGTCGACGATGAAGCTGTCGGCACGTTCGATTCCCCGGTACCGGGGCCGCACACTGGGCGCCGCGAGGCCGGCTCCGCCGTACGCGCCGTCGACGTGGAACCACACTCCCAGCTCGGCCGCGACGGAGGCCGCGGCGTCGAGGTCGTCGATGACGCCCGCGTTGGTGGTGCCGCACGTGGCGACGATCGCAAACACCCGCTCACGATCCTCGGGTGCCAGTGCGGCGACCGCGTCGCGCAGGTTCTCCACATGCAGCCGACCCTCTGCATCCGAGTCGACCGAGATCTCGTCGGCATCCATCGCACGGCACGCGAGCGCAATCGAGCTGTGCGCACCTTTCGATGAGAGCACCAGCCCGCGGGTGCGATCGAAGCGGCCACCGGCACGGGCCCGCCACTGGTGCCGCGCAGCGATCAGCGCCGACAGGTTCCCCGCAGTGCCGCCGCTGAGGAACACCCCACCGGCCTCGGTCGGCATACCTGCGAGATCGGCGATGTAACGCAACGCCTGATTCTCGGCGAAGACTGCGCCGGCACCCTCCATCCACGAACCGCCGTAGATGCTGGATGCACCGACGACGAGATCGAACAGGATCGACGCCTCCGTCGGTGCAGCTGGCACGAACGACAAGAACCGTGGGTGATCGGTGGAGATGCATGCCGGGGCCAGCACATCGGCGAACACGCGCAACGCCTCCAGCCCACCGAGGCCGAGCTCGCTGATCGTGATGCCCGCCATCGCCGTCAGTTCGGCCTCAGTGCGCGGCCCGTCCAGCGGCGGTTCCATGCGCACACGATCGACCGCGTAGCGGACGATGGCCTGTGTGAGCACCTCGACCGAACTGTCGCGCTGGTGCATCAGCCGAACTGTACTGGCGGGCCCGAGTCAGAGGTTGACGTCGAGCAGTTCGCTGCCCTCGTTGCGCTGCTCTGCGTCGCGGTTCAGCAGGTAGCCGAGAGCAGCAGCGATGGTGGCCGTACCCATGATGGCGATCACGGGGAAGATCAGCAATGCAACGAGGATGGCAATGGCACCGGGCACGAACGTCAGCCTAGTGGCTTGAACGCCCAGGCCTCAATCTCCACCGCAGCGCCGGCCGGCAGGGCTGCCACGCCGATGGTGCTGCGCGCGGGGCGCGAGCCGTCGAAGCCGGCCACGTACGCGTCGTTGAACGTGGCGAACGTGTCCATGTCGGTGAGGAAGCACAGCGTCTTGGCGACGTCGTGGATCGTCGCGCCCATCAAGGCCAGCTGTGCCTTCAGGTTGACGACTGCCTGTGCGGTCTGGGTGGCGACGCCACCGTCGATCAGCACGCCGTCCTTGAGGCCGAGTTGGCCGCTGACGATGATCCAGTCGCCGGCGCGAACGGCAGGGGTGTAGGGCCCGAGGGGTTTGCTCATGTCCGCATCGTAGGCCAGCGCGCTGCGAACCCGTCATGTCGCCAGACGGCCAGGGCGACAGCGGCGAACACGGCGTCGCTGCCGTTGACCGGCTCGTCGTCCGACGGCACGAGATCGACGTCGATATGCGGTGTGTCGACGGCGCGCACGATGCCGAAGCTGCGGATCGTCAGGTCGAGCGGCACGCCGTCAGCCCCGACGGTGAGCCCCTCGTGGCGCACCCAGCCGAGTGCCATGTGCGCGGCACCGGTGCAGTAGCTGCGCAGCACCACAGCGTCGAGCACTTGTCCGCACTGCACTTCGACGTGCACCCTGCCGTTGCTGCGCACATCGGCGCGGGCACGGGCACCGTTCGGAGCAGTGACCCAGCCGTCCTCCGGAGCGAGCAGGATCGCGGCTTCGGCCCAGCCCGCCGCACGCACCTGCACCGAGGTCGGCGGGCCCGCCACGTCGATCTC
>CAIXHI010000458.1 GCA_903919215.1 uncultured Acidimicrobiaceae bacterium | reverse complement strand
CCGTGCGCGCAGCGCTGCGTATGCAAGAGGTCGTGGCTCATTTCGTGGAGACCAGCCACCTCGAGGGCAGCGGCGAGATCCGTATGCGCGTCGGGATCAACACCGGCGAGGTGCTCGTGGGCACACTCGCCGGCACCGACTACACGGCCATGGGCGATGTCGTCAACATCGCGGCACGTCTGCAGGCCACAGCCCCGCCAGGCGGTGTGGTGGTGGGTGAGGCAACGCACGCCCTCACCGCGCACACCGTGCTGTACGAACCCGTCGGCGAGGTGCAGCCGCGCGGCCGCGAGCAGTCCCTGATCTCGTGGCTGGCACTCGAGCCGACAGCACCTCCCGGGGCAGCACGCAAGCGCCGACGCGACGTTCCGATGGTCGGCCGCACCACTGAACTCGCCATCGCGGTCGCCGTCTACGAACTGGTCGCCTGGAATCACCGTGGTGCGGTGCTCCATGTGAACGGTGACAACGGGGTGGGCAAGAGCCGCCTCGTCGACGAGATCATCACTCACATCCGCAACGAGGGCGACGTCTTCCTCCTGGAAGGCACCTGTGTGCCCTACGGCGAGGCCAACGTGTGGTGGCCGATCGCCAGTGCACTCTCCAACTACCTCGACCTCGACGTGTCCTTGCCGGTCGAGGCGATCCGCGCCGAAGGAATCGCACGTTCGCGCAAGATGTTCCCCGACATCACCGACGACGACGCAACACGACTCACCGAGGTGTTCATGCACCTGATGGGTTACCCCTCCACCGTCGACAAGCTCGACCCGACCAGCGCCCGTGCCACCATTCATCGGACGGTCGCCAAGGTGTTCGAAGCGCGCTCCGAGCAGGCGATGATGGTGCTCAGCATCGACGATCTGCACTGGGCCGATCCCGTGCTACTCGATCTGCTCGAACACCTCGTCACCAGCGTCGGCCGCCACGCGTTGCTCCTGATGACCGCCATGCGGCCCGGCACCGACGTCGTCTGGCCACCCCACAGCGAACGAACCACCACCATCTCGCTCGCGGTGCAGCCGCTCAGCAGAGCCGAGACCGACGAGCTCGTGCAGACGCTGCTGCCCGAGGCACCCGATGAGCAGCTGTTGGCGGCGCTGTTCGAACGCAGCGGTGGCAACCCACTGTTCGTGCACGAGCTCATCGCCCTGCGAGAAGCAGGCGGCAACCAAGGCGACCTGCCCGATTCCTTGCGCAGCCTGATCGCCGCGCGCCTCGACCAGTTGACACCGGAGCTGCGCCAGATGCTGGAGAACGCAGCCGTGCTCGGCACGTCCGGCACGATCATCTCGCTGGAGCGGTTCAGCGAGGAACTCGGCCAGACGTTCCGCCTGCTCGATGTCGAGGCGCTCGATGAACTGGGCTTGCTGGAAGTGCGCGGAAAGCGCTGGGAGTTCCGCAGCGAGTCGGTGCGCGACGCCGCCTACCAAACGCTCACCAAGGCGTCCCGCGCACAGCGGCACGCAGGTGTGGCGAAGTCGCTCACCACATCCGGCGGCGGTTTCGACGACCGCGCCCACCACGCCGCATCGGCGGCCGAGTTGGTGCAAGAACTCGGCCGGGTGGACGGTGTGCCATCCGACATCGGTGACCGTGCGGTCGAACTCCTGGCCACCGCCGCCGACCGGGCGCTCGACTCCGGCAGCCTGCGCATGGCTGTGCGCCATGCGACCCGCGCGCTCGATCTGGCGAGCCAATACTCCGCAACACCCGAACAGCTGGCTCGTCTGCACCTCGTTCGGGCCACCGCCTACACCGAGAAGCGCAACTTCGACGCAGCCGCCGCCGACATCGATGCGCTGCAGGCCATCGCCGAGCAACTCGCCGACTCGATCCTCGTGGCCCAGGCCTTCCGCCTACGCGGCGCCCTCAGCCAGGTGGCCGGGCGGATGGACGATGCCCGCCGGGAACTGGGCCAGGCGGTCGATCTGCTGCGCGAAACGCCACGTACCGACCTGCTGGCACAGGCACTCCGGGTCCGTGGCTTCATCGAGATGTTCGGCGGTTCGCTCACCGACGCCGAGTGGTTCTTCGGCGAGGCAGACGGGCTGTACCAGAAACTCCACGACGAACGCGGTCTCGCCTACATCGAACAGCACCGTGCGTGGATCGCGTTCCTCTCGGGCGACCTTGTCATTGCCCGCGAGCGACTCACCAACGCGGCTACCACGCACGAACGCCTCGGCGATCGCAACGGCGTCGGCTGGGCGCTCGGTCTGCTCGCCTTCGTCGAGTTCTTCGAGCGCAACTTTCCCGAAGCTGAGCGCCTCGCAGTACTCGTGGGACAAGAGGCCCTGCAGCGCGGCGACGACTGGGCCGTCGGAATGATGGACACGTTGATGGCCGACCTGCGCCTGTGGCAGGGACAGCTCGAAGCCGCACTCGCACTCGCCGAGAAGGCTCGCACCCGGTTCAAGAAGCTCAGCGACCGCTTCGGCACCGTCCAAGCGCTGGCACCGCTGATGCGGGCGCAGGTGGCGATGGGTCGTGATAGCGCAGCCCAACGCGCCGGCGAGGAGTTGCTGGCCTTGGCCGATTCCGGGCAGAACGGCCCGTATCCGTTGATGGCGGTTGCTGGCGCAGCGATGCATCGCGGGAATGGCCAGGGGGCGGCCTCGTTCTCCGAGCGGGCAATCACCGAACTCAGTCGGCTCGGAGCCCAAGCCTCCGAACCGCGAATCGTGCTGGCCATGGCCTACACCCAGCTCGGACGGCTGGACGACGCACTCACCACGATCGAGTCGGTGCCTGCCGCGGCGCTCGAGCACCCCTTCGCCAATGCGGTTGCAGCCCTGGTGTACGCCGCATCGCGGCAACCCAAGGTCGCACTGGAACACGTCGGTGCCGTCACCGTCGCTCATGGTTCCACCTATCTCGATCAGGTCTTCGCCTATGTCGCCGCCGCCGGGGCATCGGCACAACTGGGCGACACACAGCACGCGAGGCTCGCCGCCGAGGCCGCCATCGCCCGCGCAATCGCAGTCGGCGACGTCGTGGCGATGGGACTCGCCACTGGGATCTACCGCGCCGTCACCGGGAAGGACCACTCCGCGCACGACGATCGGGTGCAACTCTCCGAAGGGTGGAGCACAGTGCTGCGCCTCATCAACGATGCCTCACCACAGTCGGCGTCAACCGGCGAGTGAGTCGCGCCGCCACGGCAAGTCGGCCAGATACTTGGCCGCTGCCGGATGCGGATCCATCTCCCGTGGCTGCTCTCCCGTGTGGGTCGTCACGGGCTGATGCAGCACTTGACACCCGGGGCACCAGTACAACGACCGAACGTTCTCGCCGACGTTGCGCACGTGCACAGTGTCGCCACAACGCGCACACCGCTGACCGTTGCGTCCGTAGACCGCCAGACCGCCGGGAAGTTCGGCGTTGGTGACGCGATAGACGGGTTGGGCGTTGGACCGCAGCATGCGGGCTGCCGCGTTGATCACGTGCACGCAGTCCTCGGGGTGCAACTCGCTGACCACAGCGAACGGGCTGAGCTCGCACGACCACAGGATTTCGCTGCGCAACACGTTGCCGATACCACCCACGAGGTGCTGATCAAGCAGCACCTCGGCGACCGTCGCCTGTGGATCGGGGTACTGCGAAATCCCTCGGGCACACTCGGTCAGTTGGGCATCGGTGGCGGTGACCACATCGGGGCCGAGCCGCCCGAAACCGGGGTGGCGATAGCGATCGAACTCGCGGTAGGTCTCCACGACGGGGGCGTTGAAACAGACGGCCACCCATTCGGGCACCTCGATCGCGACACGCATCTGCTCACCGGGTTTCCGCCACCGCTCACCGATGCGATAGAGATGCCAGGTACCACTGAGGCGCAGGTTGGTGTGCAACACCAATCCGTCGTCCCACACGACCTCGAGGTTCCTGCCAGCGCACTCCACTCGCTCGATCACACGTGATTGCGTGGGCCGGGGGCCGTAGAGACCGGGAGCATCAAAGCGCGTTGTAGCACGCCCGACCAACGCCGTCCGCAATGCTGCGGCGGACCGATGAATGACGTCCCCATCAGGCACGCGGCAAGACTATTCCTTGCGGAGTACCCGAGAGCGCGATACCCCTGGTAGAGCGTGGATAGCGTGCACTCGGTGGACGACGAACTACCTCCCGCGGAAGAGCCGATCGAGAACGCGCGTCGACGTCACGGGGCGGCTGGGGCGATGCTGGCAGCCGGCATGTTCGGCCTCGAGCAGGCAATGGGGCTGCGCAAGAAGAAGCAAGAGGCCCCGATCGTGGTCGCGGCTCCCACCGAGCCCACCGACATCGAAGAAGAGGGAATCCACATCCCGGTCGACGAGGCCACCCGCGTGTTCGCCCCACCGCAACCGCCAGCCGATCCGTTCCCGCCACGACGGCCGCGCAAGCGACGCTAGGCGACCCGCCGCCCGGCGGGACGCCCACTACGCTGGGACGACACCCGAGGAGGTTCGTCGTGCGGATGGTCCGGGCAGCAGCGACTGCAGTAGTGCTCACTGGCGCCCTCTGGGTTGCGCCGAGCGAGGCCGCCAGTACTCCCCTTCGTGGTGGCACCGCCGTTCCCGTCGAGGTGCTCACCAGCGACACCGCGCTCATCGCCGACACGATCAGCGCCCTCGGTGGTCACGTCACCGGTTCGGTCGAGGGAGAAGTCGTGCAGGCCCTGGTGCCGGCCGGTCAGGTGCGAGCGTTGGCCGCCACGCCCGGCGCCGAGGCCGTGCAGTCCCCGCACCACATCAGCCAGCTGGCGAACCCCTACACGCGCATCGACGCTGCGATCGGCACCGGCACTCCCGGCAACGAAGTCGCGCTCACGAACGCTGATGCCTGGCACACGGCCAACTACACCGGCCAGAACATCAAGCTCGGCATCGTCGACTACTTCGACCTCAGCCTGTGGAACACGTCGGAGCACGGCCCCACCCCGACTGCGGGCAACTCGTTCTGCCTCGACTCGGCCGGGTTCGGGCTGTGCAGCGGTGCCAGCACGTTCGCCCCCAACCCGAACGGCCAGCACGGTGTCGCTGTCGCCGAGGTGGTCAAGGACATGGCACCGAGCACCCAGTTGTACCTGGCCACGGTCGGCACCGTCTCCGACCTGCGCGCCGCCATCGACTGGTTTGCGACCAATGGCGTCACGATCCTCACCCGCTCGCTCGGCTCCGCGTATGACGGCCCGGGCGACGGCACCGGCCCACTGGACACACTGGTCGACTACGCCGTCGACAAGGGCATGACCTGGTTCAACTCCGGCGGCAACGGTGGTGTCGACAACTACGTGCGCCGCACGGTTCCCACGAACCTCGCCGCCGGCGGCTACGTCGACTTCGACCCGGGTGCGGGAGTCGACACCTGGCTGCGGTTGGACGGCGCGAACGTGATTCTGGACGGCGTGCGCTGGGCCAACGACTGGTACCTGCCTGCGGCGCAGCGGTCGGACTATTCGGTGGAGTTCTGGGACCCGACCATCGATCCCACCACGCAGTCGAACCCAGAGCACTGGGATCCCAGCAGCAACGCGAGCAGGATCACGGTGGTCGATGCGCACCAGACGACCGGCGCGAACCCCCTGGAAGCGGCCGACCTGGAGTTCACGCCCACGAACTCGTACGGCACCTACGGCGGCATCACCTACCTGCGCATCAAGCTCAACGCTGGGTTCTCGGTGGGGGCCATCGCCGACACGATGGAGATCCAACTCGCCAGCGGTCTCACCGAACTCGGCTATTCCCAGGCGGCGGGGAGTTCGGCGCGGCCGGTGGTCGACTCGCGGAGCATCGGCCTGGTCGCGGTCGGCGCCGTCGATCCGGCCGCAGGCAGCGCCATCGGCCCCTACTCGTCGCAGGGCCCCACCACCGATGGGCGAATCAAACCCGACCTCTCGGCGCCATCGGGCCTCACCAGCACCATCTACACGGGAGCACACGGATTCCAGGGCACCTCGGCCGCGGCGCCCACCGCAGCCGGGGCGGCCGCAATCCTGCAGGGCGCACAGCTCGCGACCCCGCTGAGCACGAGTGCCCTCTTACGCTCCTTCGCCACCGAATACGGCGATCTCGGTGCACCCGGCGCAGACAACGTGTTCGGCGCCGGCAAGTTGGTGCTGCCCGATCCGCCCGTCGCTCCAGCACTCGGCTACTCGGCGAGATCCAAGTACGTGCCGTTGGCGGCGCCCACGCGTGTGCTCGACACCCGCCCGGCGACCGACCACGTCGGCCCGACTGCACTCACCGGGCCGTACCCCACGCAGACCGTGATCGAGTTCCACGTGCTGGGCACCGGCGGGGTTCCCACCAGCGGTGTCTCCGCGGTGGCGATCAACCTCACGTCGGTCGGCTCGCTCAGCCCTGGGTTCGTCCAGGCGTACCCGTCGCTGAGGGCCACCACTGGGGCCACCAGCACGCTCAACATCTCCACGATCGGCGCCCCGCGCCCCAACTTCGCCGTGGTTCCCGTCGGCGAGAGCGGCAACATCAGCGTGTTCCTCCCTGTCGGCGGCGACGCGATCATCGACGTGATGGGGTACTTCGCCGACAACCAGACCACCTCCAGCGACGGGCGCTTCGTGCCCATCCCCACACCTGAACGGTGGATGGACACACGCGGTCTCGGCGGCGCCCCGCTGCCCATCTCGTTCGGTGGGAGGCCGCGCCTGGCCGCACCTGGCGAAGTCATCGACGTCCCGGTGCTGCGCACCACTGCGGTGCCTGCAACCGGTGTCAGCGCGTTGGTCGTCACGCTCACCGCAGCAGACGCCAGTACCAGCGGATTTCTGCGGGTGATGCCCAAAGGGATGGTCAACCCGCAACACAGCAACCTGAACTGCACACCGGAATCTGCTGTTGCCAACGTCGCCATCGTGCCGTTGGGGGCGAACGGGCAACTGTCCGTCGGCACGCAGCGCAGCGTCAACATCATTCTCGATGTCGTCGGCTACATCACCTCCGGCACGACTCCGGCAAGCACGACCGGGCTGTTCATGCCCATCACACCGGGCCGGGCCGCCGACACACGGCTGGCACCGCCGAACCCGCTCATCGGCGGCTCGATTCGCCGGTTTCAGATCACCGGCCTGACCGCGGTCGGTGCGCCCGTGGTGCCCGGCAGCGCCATCGGCATCTCGGGCAACCTCACCGTCACACAGCCACAGACCAGCGGCTGGCTGAAAGTGTTTCCGGGGGTTGAGCCGCCGACGAGCAACCTCAACTACGGTATGTCGCAGACCGTCGCCGCCGGTGCTTTGTTGAAGCTCGACGGGTTCGGAGGCGTGAACGCCCGGATGAGCAAGACGGGCCACGTCATCATCGATGTCAATGGTTACTTCCTCCCCTGAGAGAACGTATGAGCGATCAACTCGACACCAAGACCGGCTGGCTCTCGCGCGATGAGCTCGAGAGCATCCGCGCCAACGTCCCTCTCGTCTATGTCGACGCGGTGCCGGTGCGCGTGGACGACACCGGCCGGGTCACCAAGGTGGGCATGTTGCTGCGTCAGGCCGCCGACGGCACGATCAGTCGCATGGTCGTCAGCGGCCGCGTGCTCTACGGCGAGCGTGTGCGCGATGCGCTGATGCGCCACCTCGAGAAGGATCTCGGCCCGGTCGCGCTGCCCCGCATCCCCGCCGAGATCGCGCCATTCACGATCGTCGAGTACTTCCCCGACCCCGACGTCAGCGGCTTCCACGATCCCCGCCACCACGCCGTCAGCCTGGCGTTCGTCGTGCCCGTGTCGGGCGACTGCACACCCACCCAAGAGGCACTCGACCTCACCTGGTACACCCCTGAACAAGCGATCAGCGAGACCGTGCGCAGCCAGATGACCGGCGGCCACGACCGGCTCATCCGCCTCGCGTTGGCCCACGTCGGCCTGCTGCCGTAATTTCCTCGCCAAAACGGCTTCTGGGCAGGGCCCGTCCCGGAAACCGGAACGAATCCTGCCCAGACGGCCGAATCGGGTCAGTGCGTTCGGTCAGAGACCCTTGATGATCTCGGCCATCAGGTCGCCGGCCTCGGTGGGGTTGAGGCCCACCTTCACACCGGCGGCGCGCAGCGCATCAATCTTGCCTTGGGCCGTACCCTTGCCGCCCGAGGTGATGGCGCCGGCGTGGCCCATCTTCTTGCCCTCGGGGGCGGTGACGCCCGCGATGTAGGCGCTCATCGGCTTGGTGACGTTGGCCTTGATGAACTCCGCGGCCTCTTCCTCGGCAGAGCCACCGATCTCGCCGATCATGATGATCGCGTGCGTCTCGGGGTCGGCCTGGAACTCCTTCAGGCAGTCGATGAAGTTCGTGCCGGGAACCGGGTCGCCGCCGATGCCCACGCAAGTGGACACGCCGATACCGCGCTGCTTCAGCTCGTACAGCGCCTGGTAGGTGAGCGTGCCCGAACGGCTGACGATGCCGACGTTGGGGCCGCTGGCCGTGGGCAACTGTGCAATCTCGCCGGCGGTGATGCCGATGTTGCACTTGCCGGGGCTGATGATGCCGGGGCAGTTCGGGCCGAGCAGGCGGGTGTTCGGGAAGTCACGGAGCAGGGTGTTGAACACCTTCGCCTCGTCCTGCGCCGGGATGCCCTCTGTGATGCAGACGATGAAGGCGATGCCAGCAGCCGCGGCCTCGAGGATCGCCGCGCTGGCGGCCTTCGGCGGGACGGAGATGAACGACGCGGTGGCGCCGGTGGCAGCAACGGCCTCAGCGACCGAGTTGAACACCGGAATACTGCCACCCTCGGGGATGGCTACGTCGGTGCCACCCTTCCCGGGTGTGACGCCGCCGACGATCTGGGTGCCGTAGGCCTGGTTGCGCAGGCCGTGGTACTTGCCCTGTCCGCCGGTGAGACCCTGGACGATGACCTTGGTGTCAGCGTTGACGAAGATTGCCATGTCAGTTCGTTCCGTTCGCGAGGGCGACCGCAGCGCGGGCCGCTTCCAGCATGGTGGGCTTGGAGATCAGCTTCGACTCGGGGATGCCGGCGTTGGCCAGGATCGAGCGGCCCTCTTCGGCGTTCGTGCCGTCGAGGCGAATCACGATCGGGGCACGCAACTCGACGCGGCGCAGGGCCTCGACGATGCCCTTGGCGACTTCTTCGCCGCGGGTGATGCCACCGAAGATGTTGATGAAGATGCTCTTCACACTCTGGTCGGAGTTGATGACTTCCAAGGCCGCGGTCATCATGTCGGCGTTGGCGCCGCCACCGATGTCGAGGAAGTTGGCGGCCGCGCCACCCACCTGGTTGACCACGTCGAGCGTGCTCATCGCCAGGCCGGCGCCGTTGGCAATGATGCCCACGCTGCCGTCGAGACCGATGTACTGCAGGTCGTGCGTACGAGCCAACTGCTCACGCTCGTCGAGTTCTTCGGTTGCCCGGAACTCTTCCCACTCGGGGTGACGGAAGCCAGCGTTGTTGTCCAAGCTGACCTTCGCGTCGAGCGCGTGCACGCCACCGTCCGGACGGAGGATGAGCGGGTTGATCTCGGCGAGGTCGCAGTCGCCACGGGTGAAGCAGTCGTACAGCTTCACCAGCATTTCGGCGACACCGTCGACCGCTTCGGCGTCGATCTTGGCGCGCACGGCCGCATCGCGGGCAACGGCCAACGTGATGCCGTCGACGGGGTCGATGTGCAGCAGCACGATCGCGTCGGGATTGCTTTCGGCCACGGACTCGATCTCCACGCCACCCTCAGCGCTGAGCATGAGCAGGTGCTTCTTGGCGCCGCGATCGAGTGAGTAGGAGGCGTAGTACTCCTTGACGATGTCACTCGCGTGCTCGACCCACACTCGCTTGACGAGGTGACCCTTGATGTCCATGCCGATGATGTTCCCGGCGTGCAGGCGTACCTCGTCGGCGTTGTCGGCCAACTTGATGCCGCCCGCCTTGCCGCGGCCACCGACCTGCACCTGCGCCTTGACGACGACGGGGTAGCCCGCGGCCTCAGCCGCGGCGACTGCCTCATCGACCGTGTAGGCCACGTCTCCGGGCGACACAGGAATGTCGAAACGGGCGAAGTACTGCTTGCCCTGATACTCGAACAGGTCCACTGACTAGTCCTCTCTCTGATCCAACTGGGCTTCCAGCCATGAACTGATGGTCTTCAACGAACTTCCGGGGCCGAACACCTCGGCGACACCTTGCTGCTTGAGCACGCGGGCATCCGCTTCGGGGATCACGCCGCCACCGAACACCAGGGCATCACCCAGCCCTCGCGCACGGAGTTCCTCCATCACACGCGGGAACAAGGTGAGGTGGGCACCGCTCAACAGTGAGAGGCCGACGGCGTCGACGTCCTCCTGCAGGGCTGTCTCGGCGATCTGTTCCGGTGTCTGGTGCAGGCCGGTGTAGATCACCTCGAAACCGTGGTCTCGGAGTGCTCGGGTAATGGTCTTGGCGCCACGGTCGTGGCCATCCAGACCGGGTTTCGCCACAACGACGCGATATGTGCGCTTCACAATTTGGTAACCCTACGGCCCAGGCACGTTTCTGCTCAATTCCGTGTCGACCAACTGCAGCGACACGGCAGACTGTGCAGCAATGCGTCGCCCGCAACTCCAGTCCACTTTTGCCAGAGCCACCGTGCCCGTGGCCGCCGGTATCGGGTTCTTCGGTCTGTTGTTCGCCGCCCTGTGGGGTGTCGCTGCACTGGTCGCGCACAACGGCGCAGACACCACCGAGCGCCTCACGCCGGCGTTCCAGGAGATGGGCCGACTGGACAGCATCGCCCTCGCGATCGCCCAGGGTGGGCCGATCATCCTGCCCGACCTCGTCGGCAACGACCGCCACGTTGTGCTCGACCACACGGGCGACGACGATCTGCGGAGCTGGTCGCTGCATCTCGCGCACCCCGCCGATCGCGACAGTTCGTGCGCCATCCAACAGATCGAGCGCACACGCCAGTTCACCGACTGTGACGGCCGCACGTTGGAAGTGGCCGACCTCGCCGAGCCACCGCAGGGTGTCTCGCCGATCATCAATCGCAAGGCCGGCACGCTGACGCTGTCGCTGCGGGAAACTCCCGCCACACCTTCCACAACTCCCACTAGTTAGGAACCGGCGGCGTTCGCTGCGCCGTCGAACGGACATGCAACGACGCACCTTCCTCTCGCTCCTCGCACTCCCCGCGATCGCCCAGTTCCTGCAGGCGTGCGGGTCCGACTCCGGTTCGCAGAACAACGTCAACAACGGTGCTGGCCGCTCGTCACTACGCGGCTTGGCGCCGCACACCACCGCCGGACCGACCGACGCCGCGCAGGCGAGCACCGCGATCAACGCCTTCGCCCAGGATCTTTTCGACCGCTTGGTCGCCGTCGACCCAACCGCGAACCTGGTGTTCTCCCCCGCCAGCATCGCCGTCGCCCTCACGATGACCGCCGTCGGCGCCCGCGGCACCACGGTCGCCGAGATGAACTCGGTGCTGCATATCGAGAACGACGGCACGATCGATCGCTCGATCAACGGTGTCGCCACTGCGCTGAGCAACGCGAACCGCACTCGGGACAACAGCGCCGACGGCGGCACGGGCACCAGTTCGGTGCAGTTGACGATCGCCAACTCGTTGTGGGGCCAGAGTGGCCTCAGCTTCGAGCAGGCCTTCCTCGATGTGCTGTCATCCGAGTACGACGCCGCGCTCGAACTGGTCGACTACCGCACCGACCCGGAAGCCGCACGGGCGGCCATCAACGAGTGGGTCAACACGCAGACGCACGAACGCATCCCCGAACTGCTAGCCAAGGGCACGATCACCAGCGACGCCCGGCTCACGTTGGTCAACGCGATCTACTTGAAGGCCAACTGGGACACCGCCTTCGACCCCACGCTCACCGTCGACGCCCCGTTCCACGCACCTGCCGGTGACGTCAGCGTGAAGATGATGCACACCGAACGCGACCTCGCCTACGCCGAGGGCACCGACTGGCAGGCCGTCAACATCCCCTACGTGTTCGGTGTGCTTGCGTTCACCGTCGCAGTGGGTGACGGCACCCTGCCGACCGGTGACGAGGTGTTCGCCGCCCTGGCAGAGCGACCCGTCGACTTGGGGATGCCTCGTTTCGACATCGGCACGTCCATCAACCTCACCGACGTGCTCGCCGGCATGGGGATGCCAACTGCCTTCACCGACCGCGCCGACTTCAGCGGCATCACCCAGACCGAGCCCTTGGCGATCGGCGCAGTGATCCATCAGGCGAATATCACCGTCGACGAGGTGGGCACCGAGGCCGCTGCCGCGACCGCCGTCGTGATGGTCGGTACCTCGGCGCCGGTCGACCCCCCGGTGACAGTCACCGTCGACCGGCCGTTCACGTTCTGGCTGCGCGAGACCACCACCGGCACGATCGTCTTCATGGGCCGGGTCAACGACCCGACCACCGGCCGCTAGGGCGACGGAACACAACCGGGTATCTCCTGGCACGATGACCCGCTCATCCGCGCCCGAGATTCAGGCACCGGAGAACGGGCGATTCCGGGGTCAGACCAACGATTCACCCCCCGGCCAAGGGAAGGGGCGGAAACTCGTTAGTAACGACGCGACCATCCGACAACGTCAACTCAAAGGATTTGGCATTCGGATCGATCGACGTGACCCAGACTGGACCGAGCATCTGAACATCCGCGCCATCAACTGAGACGCCTTCCACGACACCGCCAGCCAAGCCGATCAACAATCCCGGGTCGCTGGCCGTCTCCTGGAGTCGGATGAATCCATGTCCATCAGCGATGGTTGCTGAATCGAAGCATCCGTATGCCTCAGAGCCATCAGGTAACACGATATCGACACAGTCCGACTGAGGGCCTTCGGCTTTGTAGAGCCCCACGGTGGCAAGATCTGACTCATAGACAACCTTGATTTCATGGTGCTCCGGCGAGATCGGATTACCCACGCCGGTCACCTGGTCGGCCTGCGTTTCAGCCCCACCGGCGCGCGTCACTGCTGCGACGACGCCCACACTGATGGCAACCGTCGTCGCACTCACCAAAAACTTCCTCACGTTCCACGCTCCGCTCATCGGTAGTTGTTAGTAGTGAGCTTGACAGGCAGCATTCTCCACAGTTCCCGCTGTGTAGTTTGTGCACCCAGGGTGGGTGCCCGCCTCAGCCGCGTAATTTAGATACCCACCACATGCCCAACTCTGGTAGATATGAATGCCAGATCCCCCCGACGTCCACAGCCACGTTCCCTTGAACCACGACCCGGTCGTGCACGAGAATAGGTCGTTCCCGGTGTGAGCATGAGGAGTGGAGCTGCTGTTGGCATACGGATAGTTGGCAATGGTACCGCTGTAGTGGTACACGTAGGCAGTAGTCGAGGCCGTTGCTGGGGATTCAGTTACACCAACCTGGATGGCCAAGACCGCAAGAATACAGAACCATGCTCTAGCAATTCTGTTCACTTTCGCGCTCCTGGAAGGTCAGCATTCTGAAGACTTTACTCACGGACCCACCTCAGCGGAATCCATCATTTTGCTCAGTCTACGACGAACACGCGCCAGAAAGCAAGGCCCAGATCATCATGGATTTATCGAGACCAGCATGGTCTGAACTTGGCGATTAGCTCCTGAACTGCCACGGGATGGGCGAGTGCTCTTGTGTACCCTGGGTTTCGCGTATCGCGCAATTCGCCTTGAATGTGGGCCCAGAACGGGGTCTGTCAGATTCTTTGTGTACACGGTCGTGATGGTCATTGGTTGATGGCCTCGATGCGGTCACCGTAATGAACGGTGAGGGCGTTGAGGATCTGCTTCCAGGCGACGATCCGCCCGGTCATGTTCTCGCGGTTCTTCTGTCAGCGGATCGCGATCAGGTAGAGCACCTTCGTTGCTGCTTGCTCGACGGGGAATGCCAGGAAGGGAACGAACTCGTCCCAGGTGTTCTCCCAGGAGCGGATCATCGCCGGGTACTTGTCGTTCCACGGACCAGGTGCACCACACAGGTTTGCGCGGTCGCCTGGGGCCAGCTGACACGAACCTTGATCACGATCGCGTCGATCAGTACCACCGCCTAGACACGATCGGGTGACCGGATCGAAACTCGAGTTGCGGTCGCGAGGCATCTGCACCTCACCCGGCCGAACATCGATCACCACCGTTTTCGGGTAGGAACCGTTGCGCGAGCACGCTTGACGAGCAGACAGGCGAGCTCAGCCAACGCCGGTTCATCACCCGCTAACCCCGCCGGCACCGCCACCGGCCCGCTGCCACGCCGAATTTTAGCTGCCCGGCGTCGGCTCAGGTCGCGCTGGGGATGTTCGCCGTCAGGCGGGCGGCGAACTCTTCGGTGTGATCGCGCAGCTTGGCGCGGTTCAGCGCGAGACCGCCGATGACGTTCGCGCCCAGGTAGCTGACCGTGGCGTCGAGGCGATCGAGGGTCTTACCCGGGTTCAACGCGAACGTGCAATACGTGGCGGCCAGCTTGCCCTTGATCGCGGGCAGGTGGCCGATGGCGCCCAGACCCCACGGCTGCTGACCGACGACGAACAGACCGTGCACCCATGTGCCGATGATGACGATGTCGGCATCCTGGATGGCTGCCATCTCCGGGCGGCGCACGGGGCACACACCGGTGATGCCCCAGCCCTCCTGCTGCAGGTTGGTGGCGATCAGTTCAGCGGCCTTGCGCGTGTTGCCGGTGAGACTCTCGAACAGGATGGCTGCCTTCATGGCCCCCATTCAAACACGCGCGAAGGGGTCGGTTCTAAGTTCCGCAGTCCTCGGCAGCAAGAGCGGCGGCACGCAGCGCCCGGCCCTTCTTGATCTTGCGGGTCACGCCGTAGACCCCGACCGTCAACGTCAGCCCGATGATGGCGCAGATCACGAGGATGATGCGCTTGGGCAACGTACGCGTGCCGAGGAAGATGTAGAGGTCGGGGATGATGAACACGACCAACGAGATCAGCGCCCACTCAATCGCCTTGCGCATGTGATCATCGATGAAGTTGAGCACCATTCGCGGTGTGCTGAGCGCGTCGATCACTGCCGCAGTGAGGTCGAGCGACAGGTAGATCCAGGGGTTCAGGCCGTAGTCACCGACCGCCGCCCACACGATGACGGTGCGGATCAGCGACCACACCACCACGATTCCGGCCCACGTGCGACTCAACCGTCGGCGGCGCTGCAGCGTCTCCGGGTCGTGATGACGCAACGCGAACGGCATCAAAACATTCAATCAGCTGAGACCCGCTTGAGTGGTGCCCACGCCAGTGACAAATGCTTCGTCCCCACCCCACGGAAGCGGATCGTGGCCTCGGCCTTGTCGCCCTGACCACGGATCTCGAGGATCACACCCTCACCGAAGGCCGGGTGTTCGACGTCGTCGCCCACTCGCAGCCCCAACTCTTGGGAGTTCGCCTGAGTGGGCTGGCGGCCAGCGCTCATCGCTGCCTCGACGACCCGCTCGCGATGGGATTCGGAGCCGAAATCGTCGTCGGGGTCGAAGCTGCTGACCGACCGCCGAGATGCGGGCGGAGGCGACGGTGAACCCGACGACCATGAGTCGCGTTGGCGGTAGCTGGCACGACCTCCGCCTGAACGACCACCGACGGCACCCTTGTGTTCCACGAGGTCGGGCGGGATTTCATCGAGGAACCGTGACGGCGGGCTGTAGTTGGTGGTGCCGAACAACTGCCGGCTCCAGGCATGGCTGACGAACAGTTTCTGTTGCGCGCGGGTGATGCCCACATACGCGAGCCGCCGTTCCTCCTCCATCTGCGTGGGTTCGGTGAGCGAGCGGCTGTTCGGGAACAGCCCCTCCTCCATCCCCACTAGGAACACCACCGGGTATTCGAGACCCTTCGCGCTGTGCAGGGTCATCATCACGACCTTCTGGTCGTCATCGAGTTCGTCGGTGTCGGCAACCAGTGCCACCTGTTCGAGGAACTCGTCGATGCGGGTGAACTCGCGCGCCGAGCCGATCAACTCGCCGATGTTCTCCAGTCGGCCGGCCGCCTCCACCGACTCATCGGCCTCGAGTTCGGCGAGGTACCCACTGCGGTCGAGCACGGCCTGCAGGAGTTCCCCTGGCCCCGTGCCCTCCTGCTGCGCCAATGACGTCATCTCATCGAGCACGCGCACGAAGCTCTCAACGCCACGCGCAGCACTCCCTGTGAGGCCCGCCTCCTGCGACTGACGCATCGCCTCGGTGAACGTGCTGCCGGCGGCGTTGGCCAGTGCATCGATCTTGGCCACGCTGGTGTCGCCGACACCGCGCTTGGGCACGTTGAGTACACGCTTGACGCTGACCTCGTCGGCCGGGTTGACGACGGCACGCAGGTACGCCATCGCGTCCTTCACCTCGCGCCGGTCGTAGAAGCGCGTGCCGCCGACCACCTTGTATGGCACGCCCATCCGAATCAACGCCTCTTCGAGCACTCGGCTCTGCGCGTTCGTGCGGTAGAACGCCGCCATCTCGTTCCACATCACGTGCGACTCGCGCTGCAGGTTCTGCATCGTGCGGGCCACGAACATCGCCTCGTCGCCCTCGTCCTCGGCGTGATAGCGCACGATGCGATCGCCGCCGCCCTTCTCGCTCCAGAGGTGCTTCTCCTTGCGATCCGGGTTGTTCTTGATGACCGCGTTCGCCGCGTCGAGGATCGTCTGCGTGCTGCGGTAGTTCTGGTCGAGCACGATCGTGGTGACGTCGTCGAACGCATCCTCGAACAACAAGATGTTGCGTACATCCGCCCCGCGCCACCCATAGACACTGTTGTGCACCAGCATCCCGTTGGCGACGTAATGGTGCGTGGGGTCGACCTCGAGGTCGTAGACCGGCCCGTCGTACTGGTCGATGCTCACCGAATCGACCGGCCGCTGCACGAAGTTCCCGTCCTGCAGCACCAGCACCGTCATGCCCGGATGCACCTCGTGCAGTGCAGTTTCCACGAGGTCGGGACCAGCAGGAACCATGTGCCCTGGCGTGCCCACAAGGGTTACTCCACCCGCCGTGATGCGGACAAGGGAACCCGACCAGCGGCCCTGATGCACACGGGTCACCACGCCCAACTCGTTCATCTCGCCATTCGACGAGCCATCCACCTTGTCATGCACCACAATCGATTCGATCGGCACTGCACCGGCAGGCGTGGAGATCATGGTGCCGGGGGGCAGGCACTGGTCGCCGTCGCCGACGATGGTGATCTGCTGGTGGCCCTTGGACAAGGAGAGGGCGATCTCGTTCTGGGCCGTGTTCGTGTCCTGGTACTCGTCGATGAGGACGTACTTGAAGCGCTGCTGGTAGTGCGCCAGTACCTCACCGTGTTCGCGGAACAACTGCACGGTCTTCATCAGCAGATCGTCGAAGTCCATCGCTCCGGCCTTCAACAGCCGGGCCTGGTAGTCGGCGTAGACCTCGGCGTGTTTGCGGGTGAACGGGTTGTCGGCCTGAGCCCTGGCCTGATCGGGCGTGGTCAGTTCGTTCTTCCACAGGCTGATCTGACCGTGCACAGCGCGGGGCGGGAAGCGCTTGGCATCGAGGCCGAGATCGCGGATGACGTAGCCGGCCAGACGCTGCGCATCGGCCTGGTCGTAGATGCTGAACGTGCGCGGGTAGCCGAGCACTTCGGCGTGGGCGCGCAGGATGCGCACACAGGCCGAGTGGAACGTGCACACCCACATCGCTTTCACCATCGGGCCGACGAGCGCCGACACACGGTGCTTCATCTCGCTGGCGGCTTTGTTGGTGAACGTGATGGCCAAGATTGACGACGGTGGCACACCCTCGTGCACGAGGTGGGCGATGCGGTGCGTGAGCACACGGGTCTTGCCCGACCCCGCCCCGGCAACGACCAGCAGTGGGCCGCCCCGGTGCACCACCGCGTCGAGCTGGTCGGGGTTCAGTGATGCCAGATCCAACTCGTCCATGGTGGTCACATCCTACGGACGGGGTGCGACGCGTCTGGCTAGCCTGCCCGTGTGCTCGCCCGACTTCGTCTGCTGCTCTTCGCAGCCATCGGTGGGGCACTCACCGGGGCGATCTCGTTCAGCTTCTTGAAGGGACTCGACTGGGCCACTCGCACCCGCGTCGCCCACGGCTGGCTGCTGTGGCTGCTGCCGTTGGTGGGCCTGGCGGTGGGCGCGGTGTACCACTACTGGGGCGGGCACGCGAAGGGTGGCACGCCCTACGTGATCGAGCAGGGCCACATCTTCACCCACGGTGTGCCCAGCCGTATGGCCCCGATGATCTGGGGCGGATCGGTGCTCGGGCACCTCGCCGGCGCATCGGTCGGCCGTGAAGGCGCAGCGCTGCAGATGGCCGGCTCCGCGACTGACACCGCAGCACGCCTCGGCCGTCTGTCGAACGTCGACCGTCGCACCCTCGTGATCGCCTCGCTCGCCGGCGGCTGGGGCGGTGTGTTCGCCGTGCCGTTCACCGGTGTCGCCTTCGCTCTGCAGATGACGCGCAAACATCGCTGGCGGGCACTGTTGCCGTCGATCGTCTCGGCGTTCACCGCCAAGTGGACGGTCGACGCGCTCGGCTACTCGATGAGCGCCAGACCCCACCTGCCGGCGTTGTCGCTGTCGTGGTCGCTGCCGTTCAAACTGCTGCTCGCCGGCGCAGCGTTCGGGCTGCTCGCCCGCGTGTTCGTGTGGACGCTGCACCTCGTCAAAGCGCGTATGGGCCATTGGGTCAAGTGGCCACCGGCCCGACCGATCATCGGCGCGGCCGCCACCATCGGCTTGGCCGCGTTGGTCGGCCGCGACTACCTCGGACTGTCCACACCGCTGCTCAACCAGGCCTTCGCCGGGTTGCACGTGCACTGGTACGAACCGTTGCTGAAGTTGGTCTTCACGCTGATTGCCCTCGGCACCGGCTTCGTCGGTGGCGAGGTGCTGCCGCTGTTCGTGATGGG